>JBAQWP010000040.1:0-7211 GCA_049298975.1 Minisyncoccia bacterium | reverse complement strand
TTTTTTAGGGTAATAACTTCAGCATCATCATGACCTCTTTGATTCTCGGTATAAGAAAGCTTATCTTCAAGATTACCAAGTTCTGCAGAAAGGCTGTTTGTTCCCACATCTTTACATGATGATTCCTCAAGTAGAGAAAACTGTGTTTCGGAAGATAAAATATCGATAGCAATTTTGTCCTGGATGTTTCTTATTTCATCAAGTTTCTTTTTAGCAAAATAATTAGATATATAAAGGGCTGAAGCAAAAATTATTGCCGTTATTAAAAATGAAAATAAATATTTCTTCCAGTTTAGTTCATCTCGTTGCATCTTTTTTAGTTAGTGTGCGGATCTACCTCCAACTTGTTTTAACCCCAAATATAGCATTCAGTGCCGCCTTGCCCATCCATAGCGGAGCAATAAAGATATACAAAGCTAGATAATAAATCAAATCTAGTCCAAGATCGTATTTACCTTCAGACATTCTCTTGGACATCAGGATCATGGTTATGGATGCTAGGGAAACAACTACTCCCACAAGCGCAATAAGTTGAGTGTTTACATAAAACCAATCAAAGCTAAATAAGTCTAGATCAAAATTAAAACCAACCGTACGTACTCGTATAAAATAGTCAAACATGTTTTGCACGATAGTTATAACTGAAACCGTCGAGACAAATAAAACTGAAACCACGGATATACTGGCCATAGGTAGGATGAGTAGTCCGACATTGCCGTATTGCTTTTTGAAGAACATATCTCGGTAATCAGTCGCATTTTTAATAAAACCATAAGACCACCTAACTCTTTGCTTTAATAATTTCGGTAGAGTTTTTGGTGGAACAGTGTAGACAAAGGCATTGTGGGCATGAGCTAGCTTCATACCAGCTTTTTGCATTCTTAGAGCTATCTCAATATCTTCTGTGTTGTGAGCATGCTTGTATGGTCCTAGCTTTTCAAAAACTTCTCGTCTAAAAATTGAGAATGGTCCTGGAGTTATGTATATAGCATGCATATAGTGGTACATTTTTCTGGTGAAAATTCCAAAAGCATATTCGACTTTTTGAAGTAATTGTAAAACTGTCTTTGGCTCCCAAAGTTTTATGGATGGTGCAACTGCCATTGTTTTCTTGTTCTCAAAGTATGTAACAATTTTTTTTAGTGCATCTTTATGGACATAAGAGTCAGCGTCTAGACATCCAACTAAATCACTTTGCGTGTGAGCCATACCAAAATTTAGTGCGGTAAATTTACCACCATTTTCTTTTGTGAAAAGTTGTATCTGTGGATTATTTTTAAATTTTTGGACCATTTCCCAAGTATTGTCCGTAGATCCGTCATCGACTACAACTATTTTGAGTTTGTTTTTAGGGTAATCAAGTTTGAGCAGGGAATGAACAGTTTTAGATACAGTTTCTCCTTCATTCCAGCATGGTACGATAATAGCTACACTAGGGTACTTACTGAGCTTACGTTCGGATTGTTTTTCCTCTTCCTTTATATTTAACCTATTTTCAAAATAAGTAATAAGCAAAAAAACCTCAAAATTGAGTGAAAGAAAAAGAAATACATATGTTATTGCGGTTGTGATTTCTGTCATTGTTTACGGGCCTATTGGTTACTGTTTTAAAAAACCGGAATAATTTTCTGCTGAAAATTTTCCTCCTACTCGTCTTTCACAGACTCCGTAGAGCTTTTTAAAACAGTAACCAAAAGGCCTGTTATTACTTACTCCTATCTAACTTTTGCTCCAAAAACCTCTGTGGTTGTATCTTCCAATTTCTTGTGCCAATTGTCAACTTCTTCTCCAGTCAATGTTTTCTCCAAGGAGCGATAGGTAACTCGATAAGCGTAGCTTACTTTTCCTGCACCGAATTTAGCCTCATTTTCATACTTATCAATTAAGGCCACTTCTTCTACCAAGTCTGGTATAGTTTCTCGCACCACATCGAAATAGTCGTTCGGAACGAAGGTGTTAGCTACAACAAAAGAAATATCTCTAACAACAGGAGGGAACTTGGAGACTTCCTCAAATTTTTTACCAAGAACTAACTGCTTTTTTACCCTAGGATCTTCTGACCAAAATAGTCTAATATCTGGAAGCTCCATTGATGCTATCGCAAGTCTTTCGGCCCCGAAACCAAAAGCCCAGCCGTTGTAACCTTCTAGACCAAAGTTTGAGAGAACAGTTTTTTTAGGCTGACCTGAGCCAAGCATTTCTATCCACTGGTTGTTAATAAATGCCTCCATTTCAAAACTAGGATCAGTATATGGGAAGGTATGGTCGTAAAATCTAAACTGCACATCGTCACCAAATACTGACTTGGCAACATCTGTAAGTACTGACTTTAAATCCTCCGGTGTTACCGTCTGCTTTTCGTCAGGAGCTAAAAAAAGTCCGCCTATTTGGTGAAATACGTTCATGTGTCTTGAGTCGATTTCGTCCTTTCTATAAACCTTACCAAAGCAAAGTGCCCCAATATTTTCTTTCCTAGCGATTATCTCTTTTATCTCCGGCAAGTTTAGATAGTAGTACCAGAATGTTGTATCGTGGGTTCGGAGTACGTTATTTTCGTCCACATAGTAAGTGTCTGATTTGCTTCGAGCAGGGTGACCCTCAGGCATGTTAAATAGATCAAAAAGAATAGGTACAGAAATAATTTCTGGAATTTTTATTATATCTAGTCCGTCTAAACTTTTAACATTCAAAACTCTCTCCACAATTTCATGAACAGGGGAGCCAGGAGTACGAGTCAGGTCCGGCATTGAAAGATACTTTCGGATTCTAGTTGCCTCGATGTCAGTTCGGTATTCAAACTTTTTTAAAATCTCCTCCTGCTCTGTCGTGGGGATTACGTATTCTTTGTGTGTACTCATGGAAGAAACTATATCAAAAGATAAGGTAAATTCAAACACATAATACTATCT
Organism: Minisyncoccia bacterium; assembly: GCA_049298975.1. Taxonomy (GTDB): domain Bacteria; phylum Patescibacteriota; class Minisyncoccia; order Phycocordibacterales; family DATDWN01; genus C7867-006. Next base: position 4,302 of record JBAQWP010000040.1, on the reverse strand, counting down.
TAGACCACTTGGAAGCCGAGCTTCCAAGTGGTAGCATATTTGGCATGAGAAATCTAAAATTTGAGATAGGCGAGTTTTATCATATTTACAATAGAGGGGTGGATAAAAGAGACATTTTTAAGAATCCAAAAGATCTGGAAAGGTTTCTTAAAAGTATGCTTGAATTTAATCAGTCTGAGCCGATTGGTAGTATATACGAAAACTCATTTAGTAAGCGCCAACTTGGAAGCCGAGCTTCCAAGTTGGCGGGTGCGAAAGTAAATATAGATAATAAATTAGTAAATTTTGTTTGTTATTGTCTGAATACAAATCATTACCACTTTCTTTTGGAACAAGTATCAGAAAATGGGATTGAGAAATTCATGCATAGACTTGGAACTGGTTATACCAAGTATTTTAATATTAAAAATAAAAGGTCTGGAGCATTATTTCAGGGAAAATTCAAAGCAGTTCATGTGGATTCAAATGAGTATTTACTTCATCTAAGCGCGTACATAAATTTAAACAATAAAGTCCATAAAAACAATTCGCTTTATAAATCAAGTTATGACGAGTACATTTTAGCAGTAGGAAATTTTTGCAAAAAAGATATTATTCTTGAGCAGTTTAAAAATGTTAAAGAGTATAAGGACTATATGAAAATCTCCTTTGATTATATTTTAGAAAACAAGGAAAGTTCAAAGGAGTTAGAGGCGATACTGCTTGATTAGTTTTAAAAACCTAACTTGGAAGCCGAGCTTCCAAGTTAGGTAAGGGGTACATATGATTACTGTGTCAAGTATGAAATTAACAAATAGAATTAAGCATTTTTCCTTGTTTTGAGTAGGTATTTTTGATACAATTGTTGGGTTAAAATAATCTAAAAATATCAAGCGAATGGCTGCTAAAAAAGATAGTTACGGGGCAGATGCGATACAGATTCTTGAGGGACTAGAGCCCGTAAGAAAGCGACCTGGAATGTACATCGGTACAACTGGTTTGGACGGTTTGCATCACTTGATTACGGAAATTTTCGACAACTCACGTGACGAGGCGATGGGCGGTTTTGCAAACGATATCGAGGTTACCTTACTTCCTCAAAACAGAATTCGAGTAACAGACAACGGCCGAGGTATTCCTGTTGATATTCATAAACAAACAAAAGTTTCGGCACTGGAGACTATCATGACTACGCTTCACGCTGGAGGAAAGTTCGGTGGTGAAGGAACTGGTTACAAAGTTTCTGGAGGTTTGCATGGAGTGGGTGCGTCGGTAGTGAACGCCCTTTCTATTTATTGTAAAGTTACTGTTCATAAAGAAGGTGGAATCTATGTTCAAGAATATTCACAAGGAAAGAAAAAGGCAGCAGTAAAAAAAATAGGTTCGACCAAGAAAAATGGAACAATAGTTGTGTTTGAGCCTGATCCAGCTATTTTTCCTATCATAGATTTTTCATACAAAAGAGTTGTGGATCACATGCGACAGCAGGCCTATCTTGTAAAAGGTCTCAGAATTACTGTCATCGATGCCACAAAGCATGAAGGCAAGATAAAAGAAGAAGATGTATTTAATATTCGGGAACTTGAGCTCGAGGTTCCTTCCATGTCTTTCTATTTCGAAGGTGGACTTTTATCTTTGGTAAAGTTTTATAACTCAACACTTAAGCCAATTCATAAAAATGTTTTTTATATAGAAAAGAAAACTAATGAGTGGGAGTCAGTAGAAATTTCTTTGCAGTATGTTGATGACATAACTTCTAGAATTCTTGGGTTTGCAAACAACATTAACACTCCAGAAGGTGGTACTCATGTTACTGGTTTTAAAACAACCCTTACCCGTGCCCTAAACACATACGGAAGAAAAAATAATCTCATTAAGGAATCGGAGGATAACTTTACCGGAGAAGATGTGTTAGAAGGTCTAACTGCAGTTATTTCTGTAAAACTCCGAGAAATTCAGTTTGAAGGACAAACAAAAGCAAAACTTGGAACTGTAGAAGCTCAAGCTTCAGTGTCTAATGTTTTTTCTGAAGCCTTTGGTGCTTATCTAGAAGAAAATCCAGATGATGCAAAATCAATAATAAACAAAGTTATCCTAGCCCTACGTGCAAGAAAAGCAGCAAAGGCTGCCAAGGACTCTATTCTTCGAAAGGGAGCTTTGGAGGGTATGACGCTTCCAGGAAAGCTTGCAGACTGTCAGTCCAAGTCTGCTGAAGAGTCAGAAATATTTATCGTAGAGGGAGACTCTGCTGGAGGAACTGCAAAAACTGGAAGAGATAGGAGAACGCAAGCGATACTTCCTCTTCGAGGTAAAATTTTAAACATTGAGAGAGCAAGACTAGATAGGATGCTTGAGTCAGAGCAGATCAAGAACTTAGTTATCGCACTCGGTACAGCTATTGGAGACACATTCGACATTTCAAAACTTCGATATCACAAGATAATTATTGCAACCGATGCCGACGTGGACGGAGCGCACATTCGAACACTTATTCTGACTTTGCTTTATAGATTTTTCAGACCGCTTATTGATGGAGGTTTTGTGTACATTGCTCAACCACCACTTTATAAAATAAAGAAAGGTAAGGAGATTCACTATGCTTATTCAGATGAGGAGAAAGCAAAGATAGTTGGTAAAGCAGAAGTTTCAGAGGCTGAAGTTATGACTGAAGAAAATTCAGAGGAGAGTGTTGAAGAGGATGGAGAGGAGGGTGATAAAAAATCAGGAAAAGTAAAAACTGCAAAAATTAATATTCAAAGATACAAGGGTCTTGGAGAAATGAACGCAGAAGAGCTCTGGGAAACAACTATGGATCCTGCAAGAAGAGTTTTGAAACAAGTAAAAATAGAAAGTACAGTAGATGCTGATAAGACCTTTGATGTACTTATGGGATCTGATGTGTCATCTAGGAAGTCATTTATTCAGTCCAACGCCACAAAAGCCAACCTGGACGTATAACTTCCAAAACTGGCGAATTTCTGTGTTCTAGATTTTACTTTTTCCACACGCAGTACTACTTGTACAGCTTTAGATAAATAAAAAATGGAGGTCACATCTGTGACCTCCATTTTTTAGTCCTCCTTTTTCTCCGTGTGTTCGTGATGAACAACATTAGTTCTTTTTGGAACAATTATTACTGCAACAAAGTAGCCGATTAGAGCAGGAAAGAAGCCAGACATAAAAGCAAGAATAATATAGCCGAGTCTTAGGATGGTTGGGTCAATATCAAAATATTCACCTACGCCACCTATAACTCCGCATAAAACTTTATTTGTGTTACTTCGGTATAGTCTTTTTGTTGTCATTGTATTTGAGTTATCTATTAATCGCTAAGTATTCTACACTTTATTCTTTATTTCTTCCAGCATTTTGTTTAGGGCATCCTCTAGTTTTATTTGGCCAAGACTGCCATTATCTCTAGACTCGAGGGTTACCATGTCTTTCTCAATTTCTTTGTCACCGACAACAATCCAATAATTGGTCTTGTCTTCTTTTGCTTTTCTTACTTTTGTTCCCAAATTTTCATCCTCTGAGAGTAATTCTGCTCGGATTTTGTTCTCGATAAGCTGATCAAATATTTCCTTTGCTTTGGTGTTGTGTTGCTCTCTTACAGGAATAACTTTGACCTGGACAGGGGAGAGCCATAGTGGGAATTTACCCTCAAAATGTTCTAAAAGAATTGCTGTGCATCTTTCAAATGAACCAGCAATTGCTGCATGGATCATGACGATTCTTTCTTTTTCACCTTTCTCATTTATGCAAGTAAGATCAAATCTCTCTGGTAGATTCATATCCAACTGTATTGTTGCAACTTGCCATTCTCTACCAGCTGAATTTTTTGCCATAAAATCCAGTTTTGGTCCGTACAGGGCTGCTTCCCCTATACCCTCAAAATAGTCTGCACCTCTTTCAGTAGCCATTTCTCTGAGTTCTTTCTCTGCTTTATCCCAAATTTCTGCGGTACCAAGATATTTTTCTGGGGTGTTCGCGTCACGAAATGAGAGTCTAACTCTTAGAGTAAATCCAAATGTTTTATAAAATCTATCTACAATATCCCAAATTTTTAAGAACTCGTCTTTTACTTGATTAGAACGGCAAAACACATGAGCATCGTCTTGGGTGATTGATAGTACTCTAGTTAATCCACCCAATTCACCTGACTGCTCATCTCGATATACCATAGTCGATTCTGCATATCTTTGAGGCATCTCACGATAAGAGTGTGGCTTTCTCGCAAAAATTTGAGTATGGTGGGGACAATTCATTGGTTTCATTGCGTACTCCTTTCCTTCGCGAGAAGTTATCTTAAATAGTTCATCTGCA
>JBAQWP010000039.1:0-4256 GCA_049298975.1 Minisyncoccia bacterium | reverse complement strand
GATATAAACAAGCAAATAGTATTTAATGCTAAACTTAACCTAAGTGATGATCAGAAAAAATTTATCACAGATAAAATCATTAGTCAGAGTGCAATCCTTAAGAACGATATGGCAAGTATGCAACCGTGGATGGATCTTGGTATTTACTATAAAATATCTGGTGACTATTCGGGGGCGGCTGAGATATGGAAGTTTGTTAGCGAATATGCACCCCAAGATTTTGTTTCTTTAGGTAACTTAGGAGATCTATACGGGTATTACCTTAATGATAAAATTCTTTCTGAGACATACTACAAAAAAGCAATAACGGTCAATCCAAAAATGGCTTACCTTTATACTCAGCTATCAAGTGTATATAAATACGTTTTTAAAGATATGGATAAAGCCAAAGCAATAATTGACGAAGGACTTAAGGCTAATCCCGATGATCCAGCGCTGACTGAGTTTAGAAAAGCACTATAATAATTTATGTCAAAATATTTCGATAAAGATTTTTTTAAATTTTTGATGGGTTTTTTGGCCATTGTGTCTCTTAGTTTGCTTATGATTGTGTTTACCAGACAAATTGCCGAAATTCAGTCTGATTCTGAAACAGCATCCGTGGTCCAGGCGCTTAATTGACAAACTAGGGTTTTAAATATAATCTATCTTTCATAAGGTCAAAGACAATCGGTGCCACAGAGGCTTAATTTCCGGTCTAGACGAAATTCTATTTCGGACTTTACCTTAAAAGGTCGTTTAATAAATTTAAAAGGAGGCTTCTAGATTTGTGCGTAGTTCGATGAGTAAGCGGAATGAGCGACTAAGAAATACGTCAAATGTATAAGCCGTAAAACATAATGGCTATATCAAAAGTTAAGAAAGGAGAAATTCTTTCCAAACTTAAAAAAATAGTAGGTGATTCAAAATCTGTAGTTTTCATAAACTTTCACGGTTTGCCTGTAAGTGAATCTAGTGGAGTCAGAAAGGAACTTAGAAGTAAGGGGGTTGGTTACACTGTTGCCAAAAAAACTCTTATCAAAAAAGCATTCGAGGATTCCAAAATAGAAGGTTCAATGCCAGAGCTACACGGTGAACTAGGTTTGGTTTATGGAGAAGATGTGCTTGATCCAGCTAGGGAAATATATAATTTCCAAAAAAAATTAGATAAGAAGGTGCAAATAGTGGGTGGAGTATTCGAGGGTAAGTTTATGACACTAGAACAAATGATTTCAGTGGCGCAAATACCTGGTCTAAAAACTCTTCAAGCTCAGTTTGTAAATCTTATCAATTCACCAATACAAGGATTTGTGATGGCGTTAAGTGAGATAGCGAAGAAGAAAGAAGCATAATTAAAAGTACGAAATTTCAAGCCCGAAATTCCAAAGAAAAACTTTAGAATTTAGAATTTGAGATTTATAATTTATCTAAAATTTATGGAAGAAACAACAAAAGAAAATAAAAGCGTTGAAACTCCGGCAAAGTTTAAGTCTGTTGTCGAAGCGATAGAGAAAATGTCAGTTCTTGATCTTCATGAACTTGTAAAGCATTTAGAAGAGAAGTTTGGTGTGTCTGCAGCTGCTGTAGCAGTTGCTGCACCTGCTGCGGGCGGAGCTTCTGCTGCAGAAGAAAAATCTACATTTAACGTAGAGTTGACAGATGGTGGTGCAAATAAAATTGCAGTTATTAAGATAGTTAAGGAGGTTCTAGCAGTTGGACTAAAGGAGGCAAAGGATCTAGTTGATGGAGCTCCAGCAATGCTTAAGGAAGGTATGAAGAAGGAAGATGCTGAGGCACTTAAGAAGCAAGTAGAGGAGGCGGGCGGTAAAGTAACACTTAAATAAGCGAAACATACAAGATTTTTTGAAAAACAGACACATAGTGTCTGTTTTTCGTCATTTATAGAATGCCAAGTCAACTGGTGAACTTAGTGTAAAAGGATTATAATCCGTTGCTATGGAAACACTTGCGAGAATATTTGGCAGTGAGACAAAAGTAAAAATGATGAAGCTCTTTCTTTTTAATATTGAGAGGGTTTATACCACAAAAGACATTGCAGATAGAACCAAGTCAGATATTAGTAAAGTAAGAAGGGAATTGTCTGTATTAGATAAAATGGGTTTGATACGCAAAAGGCAAATAAAAGGTAGGCAGGGATATGTTTTAAATCAACTCTTTCCTTACCTGAAACAACTTCAAGGTTTTTTGATTGACGTCGAGCCGCTACAGCCCAGAGAAATGGTAAGGAAAATTGGCAAATCCGGGTCAGTTAAGCTAATAGTTACTGCGGGAATATTCATACAAGACTCGGAAAGTAGAGCTGATCTTCTGGTTGTTGGGGATGGGGTAAAAAAGGCCAAACTCGACAGTGTCATAAAAGCTGTAGAGGCAGAAGTCGGAAAAGAGCTAAGATACGCCTTTTTTTCGACAGAGGAGTTCAAATATAGGATGAGTATGTACGACAAGCTGGTAAGGGATATCCTGGATTATCCACATAGGATACTCCTAGATAAACTTGGCATCTTAGACGAGGGAGCGGTATAATATACCTATTATTAATTTAATAAGTTTAAACATGATTCTAAACACGTGGAGCGAGGTTTTGTCACAGTCATTCCGAGGACTATGGTCAGGAGTGATTATGTTCATCCCTAACCTGATTGTTGCTGTTGTCATCTTGATAATTGGCTGGGCGATCGGAGCGGTTATAGCAAAGGGTATTTCTCATTTCTTGAAGATGGTTCAATTTGACGAGGCCCTAAAAAAGGCTGGTCTTGAGGATCTAGTAAAGAGAGGAGGAGTAAATCTAAACTCCGGAAAGTTTGTTGGTGAACTTGTAAAGTACTTTATAGTTGTAGTATTTCTAATTGCAAGTTTTGATGTTTTGGGACTTAAGCAGGTAACAATGTTTCTACAACAAATTGTAACAGGGTATTTACCACAGCTTATTATAGCTGTTCTAATACTTCTAGTTGGAGGAGTTGTTGGTGACATTCTTTCTAGAGTTGTTTCTGCTTCAGCTAAAACTGCTGGAGTTGTATCCGCTAATTTTCTTGGAATTTTTGCAAAGTGGGCAGTATGGGTATTTGCTGTTCTGGTTGCACTTTCCCAAGTTGGAATAGCCGGAGCATTTATACAAACACTTTTCACAGGATTTGTTGTGGCAGTTTCCTTGGCACTAGGTCTAGCATTTGGACTTGGAGGACAGCAGGCTGCTGCGAAGGCTATTGAGAAGGTTCAGCACGAAATGTCAAACCACAACTAATTTTTCTGGTCTTTTTGCCGAATTTCATTGTTCTCGATTTTACTTCCTCCACGCGCAGTACTACATGTACAGCTTGGTCGTAAGTAAAATCTGCGAACTTCGAACTTCAACAACAATCCTAAGAAAAAAACTTTCGGATTTTATCCAAATTATGAAAGTTTACAAAAAGCTCCCGAGAGGGAGTTTTTTGTAATATTTAATCCCCATTTTATCCCCAAGGTTTGGGCTAAAATATCATTTGACATGGGATAGCCACTAATATATACTCTTCCTTATCTCAGATATGTTAATAAATCACTTAATTTCAAAGCGGTATAGATAGTACTCTTTTTTGAGTGCATTCTGAAAATCCCGCTTTACGAAGCGGGATTTTCAATAACAGGTCTGAAAGTAACTTGAAAATATTCCCAAGAACGGACGTTCAAAGGTCTCTCCTTGGGTTCATGCCATCGCATTTTAAGAATTTCCAACATTCGTGTTGGGGGTCTTTTCGGAAATGTAGATGGATTCATCCCGTTAGAAGTAAGTCGCTTGTCGACTTCTAGTTCTAATGGGAAAAAGTAAAAGCAGTTTTGCATTCTGATTGTAGGAATGCAAAACAAACTGTTACAGAATTCATAGTATGTAACAGGATGAAGTAATTTTATTTTCTTGCGAGTGGTCGCAAGAAAATAAAAGTGGTTTTTAAATTTCCTAATGGGAAATTTAAGAGCGTATGGTGGATGCCTTGACTCAAAATAGCGATGAAAGACGTAGCATGGCTGCGATAAGTTACGGGGAGGTGCCTAGCAACCGTTAATCCGTAAATCTCTGAATGGGGAAACCTAACAACTATATGTTGTTGTCATATGAATTACATATGTCGTGCACCCGGGGAAGTAAAACATTTCAGTACCCGGAGGAATAGAAAACAATTGTTATTGCGTAAGTAGCGGCGAGCGAAAGCGCAGAAGCCCAAACCCGGCCATCAACTCAGGTTTATAAAGAAGCTCGGCTTCCAATTGGAAGCCGA
>JBAQWP010000038.1:0-8503 GCA_049298975.1 Minisyncoccia bacterium | reverse complement strand
AAAAAAATATGCATGGTGAAGATCCTGAGCTTTATCTACTAATTCTAAAAAATTTTTCACAAAGGCATTATAACATTTAAAACAAACGGTCCGGTATGCAAATTTCGCATACCGGACCTCACTCCCGTGGAATCCTCGAAATGTCTAGGACTGGAAGCATGGTGACCAAGTCTGCCACGCCCTTGACTATGCCGTTCACCCTCAGAAGGTACGTTTGGGGCACCAGGTCTGGGTCCGTCACGAGTGGGGTGTAACCGTACTGTTTGGCAACAATATTCAACTCCTCGACAGATTCGAACCCGCCCTTACCATTCCTGACGTCTCCCCACAGAGCGCCATCAATCTTGAGCCAATACGTCATCCGGACCTCCAAATAGCAATCTAGCACATGATACAAACCCACGCTAGATTTTCTTACTCGAAGATGCACAGTGAAACTCGAACTCACTGCTCACATTTACTGGTCCTAGTTACAGAAATCGGACGAAAAGACTCCAACTAATTAACGTTTACTAATCACACTCTTTTTATAAACATCTAAATGATCAAGTGCAATTCCCGTCCCCTTCACCACGCAGTAAAGAGGATCCTTTGCCAAAACAGCTTTCACGCCAGTTCTCCTAAAAACAAGTTCAGTAAAATTTCGAAGTTGACTTGTGCCACCGGTCATAATAATACCCTTATCAATAATATCCGACGAAAGCTCAGGTGGAGTTTCTTGTAAGACATCTTTTATTGCCTTGATCATTTCACGCAGATCCTTAGAAATCGCCTTAACTACTTCGTTGGTTTTTATCTCAACACTCCTAGGCAAACCTGTCACAAAATCTCTACCACGAATAGTTATAGCTAGTTCTTCATCTAGAGGTATCGCCGAACCAATTTTTATTTTAATATCTTCTGCTGTTTTATCTCCGATGCCTAGGTTAAATGTTTTTTTAATATAATCAGCAATAGCATAGTCAATTTTGTTTCCTGCACACTTTACTGAAGTTGAAGCAACTATACCGCCCAAAGAAATAACAGCTACGTCTGTTGTGCCTCCTCCAATATCCACGATCATGTGCCCCATTGGTTCATGAATAGGAATCCCCGCACCTATCGCTGCAAGAATCGGCTCCTTTACTACATATGCATTTTTCGCACCTGCTTTTATCGCCGCCTCAATAACCGCTCTTCGCTCAGTCGAAGTCACTCCGGCTGGCACAGAAACCAAAACCTCTGGCTTAACAAAACTCCATTTCCCCATCGCTTTATCTATATAGTATCGGAGCATAGCCTCAGTCACTCTATAGTCTGCAATAACTCCATCCTTCATCGGTCTATACGCAATAATATTTTCGGGTGTTCTGCCTATCATCTGCTTTGCTTCAATACCTATAGCCACGATTTTGTTATCCTCTTCAGATACTGCCACAACCGATGGCTCATTTAGAACAATCCCTCTTCCAGGAACAAAAACAAGGGTATTTGCCGTCCCCAAATCTATGCCTAATTTTTTAGAGAAAAATGCCATGTTTAGTAAGACTATAATAGCCGAAAGTGGGAATAAAGCAAAAGAAACAGCTCTATTTGACAAAGTCTGAAAATAGGTATATAATTGATGAAGAATTGCTATTTTAATCACTTTTCAGAAGAGGAGGAAGCCCATGAAAGGGTTTCTGGTCGCAGTGTGTTTTGCGGTAGGATCATTTTCTGCCGCCTGCTCGAAGATCGAAGGGGAAAATGGTACAGCAAATATCATTATCCCCCCCGTAAACGTTGGGCCATCGGGAAACATCCCCGCGGTCAACATCCCGCCGGTAGACGCCGGCGGGGGTGGAGGGCCCAGGAACCCAGAGATTCCTGGGGGGGGAGGTGGAGGAACCTTTTCCACCGCTATTCTAAGGGATCTGAAGGAGCTTAGAAGTACTGTCCGAGGAAGTATGGCTGAGCTCTGCAACAACCCTGGAGGGCTTCAACCTCCAAGTTGCCCAATCGGAATATGGCTCAATAAAGTGGCTTGGGATCATCGGGCAGATGGTTTCGTCCTAAGTCGCAAAACGAGCGGACACAGGGTTCAATCTCCCGCTGGAGAAATTGCTATCGATGTTCTAGGCCGGAATGGTCTAGCATGCGACATCATTAGCGATGCTGAGAATACCGCAGTTGTCGCCACATCGTTCGGCGAATGCGGACCAGCACCGCGTCCAGCGGTCAACCCAGTTCAACCATAACACCTCGCATTGCGAGGGTCCAACCAGGGCATACGTGCCCTGGTTTTTTTGACTCAATTTTTCTCTGCTATAATTCAGCAATGAAAGTATTGACCGTAATACCAGTAAAGAAAGCAATCGGAAGAGAGACTCTTTCTTACTTTACATCAGAGGAAATCACCCTTGGCTCAGTGGTCAAAATTCCACTTAGAAACAAATCTGGTTACGGAATAGTCATTGATATAAGGGATGCAAAAGAGCTAAAGTCAGACATTAAATCCCTATCATTCAATCTTAAGAAAATTGAAAAAATCGAGAGCTCTGTTTTTCTTTCAGAAAAGTTTATCGACGGTGCCAAAAAAATAGCGGACTACTTCTCTGGCAGTTTGGGAGGAGTCCTGTCTCTTCTCGTCCCAAAAACAATTTTAGAAAACAGTGAGCAGGCAGTTCCCCATCTCAGTCAAACAAAAATAAAACCTGAAAATATATATAACGAGACATTACTTCTGCAATCAGACGAAGAAGAGAGGTTTGGCACTTACCGAAGCTTAATCCGTGAAGAATTTGCTAGAGGCCACAGCGTATTTTTTTGCTTACCAACAACTGAGGACATTCTCAATGCAAAAGTGCTTTTAGAAAAAGGTATAGAAAACTATACTTATGTTTTACATACAAATTTGAAGAAAAATGAGGTGCTGGAAAATTGGCAGAGAATTTTAAATGAAGACCATCCAGTACTTATTATTGGCACTGGTACATTTCTATCTATTCCAAAAAGCGACATTGGCACAATTATTTTAGAGAAAGAGTCATCCAGGAGTTATAAAGTCCAAACCAGGCCCTATATTGATTTTCGAACTTCAGTCGAAATAATTGCCAAGTCTCTTGGAGTTAGGCTTATTCTAGGTGACACTCTTCTTAGGGTCGAAACGCTTTGGGATGAAAAAGAAGGCAAGTACTCAGCCTTAATGCCTCTTAAGTTTCGAACTACCTCCAGAGCAAGCACCGAAATAATTTTGCTTAAGACACCAGAGGACAAAACCAAAAAGGAATTTAGTATTTTTGGCGACAAGCTAAAAAAACTACTTCAGAAAACAAAAGAGAATAACGAGCACACGTTTCTTTTCTGTGGCCGGAAAGGACTCTACCCCACTACGGTCTGCAGTGACTGTGGACGGGTAGTGGCTTGTAATACATGCGAAGCACCAGTGGTTTTGTACAAAAAAAAGGGTTTGTCTGGACCTGATAAAAATAGTTTTATTTGCCACCATTGTGGCGATAGAAGAGATGCGGGTGAACTATGTAAATACTGCAAAAGCTGGCGACTAAACACTTTAGGCATTGCCATCGATAGAGTCGTAGAGGAAGTACAAAGTTTAATTAAAGATCCAAAAATATTTGTGATGGATAGTGATCATATTAAAAACCACAAACAAGCAAAAAAAGTTAGAGATGAATTTTACTCTACACCAGGAAGTATTATGATCGGAACAGAACTTGCTTTAACCTACTTAAACCAAAAAATAGAAAACTCTGTAGTGGTCTCTATGGACTCCTTTTTTTCAATCCCTGACTATCAAATTAACGAGAAGGTCTTCCATATTCTGCTTTCTATAAGATCTATCACCGAAAAAGAAATTATCATCCAAACTAGAAAAGAAAGTACCAAGCTTTTTGACTATGCGGTCAAAGGAAACTTGACCGACTTTTGGAGAGATGAGATCGAAGATAGAAAATCGACCGACTATCCCCCATTTGCTAAGTACATAAAACTAAGTCTGGAAGGAGAAAAAAATGCGGTTAGAAAAGAGATGGAAAATGCCAAGGAACACTTACTACCGTACAAGCTAGACATCTACGACGCCTTCAATCCTGGTAGCCAAAAAAAATATACAGTTCACGGCCTGCTAAGTGTCCCAAGAAACAAACCCTTGGAAGATAATCTGCTCACAAAACTAAAATCCCTACCTCAAAGTTTTTCAATTAGAGTGGACCCGATTACCCTTTTGTAAGGTTAGTTTTTTTGTGATACCGTAAAGTATTATGAAGAGAATAGTTCAGAAAGACACTCCTGTTTTAAGGGAACTTGCAAAGGAAGTGCCTGTCACCGATATCGGTACGCCTAGAATACAAAGGGTCTTGCAGGAAATGAAGGATTCCCTAGATTCGCAGGAAGATGGGGTTGCTATCGCTGCTCCACAAATAGGATACGGCCTAAGGATATTTATTGTTTCTGGGAGGGTTGCGGCGCTAATAAAAAGGAAGGATAAAATTGACGGAGCTGAAACGGAAGAGAAAAATATTCCGGAAGTTATTTATAATGATCAAGTTTACATAAACCCAGTAATAAAGAAAATTTCAAAAGAGAAGAGATGGGTCGAAGAAGGTTGTCTGTCAGTGAGATACCTGTATGGTCAAGTTCAAAGAAGTAAAAAGGCGACAGTGGAGGCTTACGATGAATCTGGCAAAAAATTTATAAAACCCGGGTCGGGACTCTTGGCTCAAATATTTCAACATGAAACAGACCATCTAAACGGAATATTGTTTATCGACAAGGCTAGAAATATAGAGGACTTGCCACCAGAAAAAAATAAAAAATAAAATGAACAAACTTACTTGGGCATTTTTTGGATCATCAGAATTTTCAGTAACAGTACTTGAGCAACTGAAATCACTGAGTCTTTTACCAAATCTTATAGTTACAATTGAGGATAAGCCAAAAGGAAGGAAACTAATTCTCACAAAAGAAGAGGTAAAAGTTTGGGCAGAGAAAGAAAATATCCCAGTGCTTCAACTTAAAACTCTGAAATCTGAAGAATCCTTTAGTGCAATTAAAAATTACTTTCCAGAAGGGGCGGATGTTTTTGTGGTCACGCACTATGGCAAGATGATACCGGATAATATTTTGTATTTTCCTAAACATAAAACACTAAATATTCATCCATCATTACTTCCAAAATTGCGTGGCCCATCCCCTATTAAAAGCGCTATTCTATCTGAAAATAAAACTGGAGTATCAATAATCCGCTTGGATAGTGAAATGGATCATGGACCAATTCTTGCTCAAAAAAATGTTACCACAACAGAGTGGCCCCCATACGAAGAAGAGTTAGAGAATATACTAGCCACTACTGGAGCAAACTTGCTGTTTGAACTTTTACCAAGCAGGCAAAGTGGTTCACTAAAGGAAGCAGAGCAAGACCATGCCCACGCTACTTTTTGCACTAAAATTGAAAAGAAAGATGGTGAGATAGATTTGAACGACTCTCCAGAAAAAAACTTAAGAAAAATAAGGGCTTTTCATAATTGGCCAGGAGCATATTTTTTTAGCACTAAAGGTAGAGTTATAGTAAAAAGAGCAAAAATAGAAAATGATAAGCTTATAATAGAAAAAGTAATACCAGAAGGCAAAAAAGAAATGAGTTATGTCGACTATCTTCGAGGACAAAAGAACTAGAAGTTGTAAATCATGTACCCACTATAGTCACCTTGATATGAAAGCTGTTGAGCTTTTTGCTCTGCTACTAGTTTTACTTTCAATAAAAAAACCACAACTATAATGCACGTAAACACAAAACCTACCATATATGGGTTTGCTTTTTGTTTGATACTGCCTATTTTCATTATCTATTTGTTAAGCCTTTAATAATATTCTTTAGCTTCAGGGCACCTTTTCTGAAAATTGTTTCTTTTTTATTTTTTTCAGAAACTATTTCCCTTTCTGCATCATCTCTAACCATATCCACCGCCGAATACAAATCTGACTGCTCAGACTTGGCATAAAACTGACGTGAACCAGGCTGGGATATGTTTACCTCAGCACTAAATATGTCCCCTGATTTGTGGTGCTCTGTAGACTTTCCAATCTCAACCTCACATAAAACATTGTCACCGCCAAAAAACTTATCCAATGAACCTAATTTTTTATTTATATACTCCTCGATAGCTGGAGTGAGCTCATAATCTTTTGACCTTATTTTTATGTTCATAACCCTATTATACCACTCAAACAAAAAGCTCAAAGTCATTTTTTGGGAGTTGTACACTTTTCACACCTACAACCTACAGGTTTTATGTACTCATCCCAATACTCTTTACCGTAGTCATACGTAAGCTCTTCCCCTGACTTAATGTTCTTTCTAGCCATTATATAGACATGCCCATTTGGACCTTCCGCCTCACAGTTTGGCCTACATGAGTGATTTATATACTTGGCTTTATTCCAAGAGACATTTCCATTGATTGTTAGTTTTTTACTTATCTCAAAAAGGTATTTAGAGTTTATAGTTTCCATTTCTTTGTCAGAAACTGAAACTCCCACATATTCAATAATGCATTTACCTTTTGGTATTGCCTCTTCTGTAAAAATACCCTTGCCAGTTTTTGATTTCCCAACCCTTAGTTTGTACCCACCAACAGTATATTTTGATTTCCTTTTTTGCATGAGGAATATTCTAACTTAAATTCCTCAGAAGGCAAAAGCTTACTGTAGTACCTGAGAGAAAAAAATTCCTAGTTTATATGGCCAAATGATTATCGCTAGAACTCCTTGCCAAAAAGACAGGTGAAGAAACCCAACGGTAAACAACCATCCTACCATCCATATTCCTCCAAGCGCACTATGATTTTCTACTTTAATTTTTTGCATGAAGTAATTATATCAAATTATAATTGCTCGGAATATAACATAGTCTTACCCAAAATCTTCAGGATCAAAGATTGATTTCTCAACATTTTCTCCTCCTAGAAACCTTGAGATGCGCTTCGCACCAAATATAGAAGGTAAAATTCCGACCCCATTGCAACCAAGATTGTACAAGAGTACAGGATTACATGGCTCTATACCCACTCTTCTAATACCGTTTGGTGTATACCCCATAAGCCCATGCCAACTAAATGAATATTCATTATTTTCTGTAGGATATTTACTGTAATTCTCTCGAAGAAAATCATCAATTGTTTCTTGAATATCTTCTCGATAAGGATCATCCCGAGAGTATATTGCATGGTTAGGCAGAACTCTGTCAGGTCCACCAATACACAGAAGATTGTGAGATTTATTTCCTTCATGTTCATGTGGTCGTCGTGTAAGTAAAAAATAACTTTCTCCGGTAGGATCATTAACAATTTCTTTTGTTTTAGGAAAATAGCTAATAGCTATGGGTGGGTTGTTAAACGGTTCTATATAGCCCGACATATAACAAATGCGTCCAAACAAGGAATGATGAAACTTGGTATCAATCTCCGGGCCAGCATTATTTTTTATAGTAAAATTTTCAAATCCGTTAGTGCACAAAACTATCCTTTCAGCTTTTATAGTGTGTGTCAGAACCTCAACTGTTCCCGAATTTTCATCTAAAGATATTTTTTTGAGTGGACTACCTTCAAAAAAAGAAAAACGATCTTTATAATTTGAAATAAGATATCCTATGAGTTCCTCGGTATATAGTGCACTATTCATGCAACCTTTCTGATAAGCAAGTAAGGCGATATAACTAGTGTTACTCGTTTCTAATAAATCCAACAAATCTTTGTGTGAAATAGTCTGATAAAGATCTTTATATTCTTCAGGTATCTTACTAAATTCAATCCACTCCTTAGCAATATATATTGATTCGGCTTGTAGACCGCCCTGAACACGAATCCGATTATTCCTTAAACTTTGTAAGACCTGATCAAAACCAGAAAATCCGGCAAAACCAGTAAACTTATACAGCGGGGTTTGCAGTTTGGCCTCAGATACTATCTCATCGAGGATACCCCAGCCTGATTCAACTGCAGCTTGTCCGGAAATAGCAAGCTCAAGACCAAATTCATCTACCAGCTCTGTAAGCGGTCTTTCAAAATAACTTGTTATCTGTCCAGCATTGTGTCCTGTAGCTCCATGGGCAATTTTGTCAGCTTCAATCAGCACAACATTTTTATCTGTATTTTTTAGAGCAAAGTATGCCGTGGTCACACCAGCAATCCCCCCTCCAACAATCAAAAAATCTGTATCCAAACTATTCTGAAGTGATACTACAGGTCTAGTTCTATTGAGTTGTTTTATCCAAGGTGAATGATTTGGAATCATATTTAGATTCTACTATATTCTTGTTATTAATACAGCGAATCATATTCGTGGAAACTAATCCCAGTTTACACTAGAAAACAGTATATTTACGCTATTTGTCAAGTGCTTCGTAATGGTTCAATAGCTTGGACGCACTAAGGTGTAAAATATGGAAATGTCATACACAAAGAATCCACATATACCAAAGGTGCGTAGAGATGCAGCAGATATGGTTAGACAAGGTTACTCTAAAGCT
>JBAQWP010000037.1:0-22072 GCA_049298975.1 Minisyncoccia bacterium | reverse complement strand
AGGTATGGTTGAGAATGCAGCAAATCTGATTGTAAAACTAAGGTTTTTAGTTGGAGAGCTGCTCGCTTTACCTACAGGTGGACTTACTGCCGCCGAAAAAAATACAAGAGATGAATTTCAAAGTTTTATTGATAGATACAAAGACGAACTCGCTCGATATGAGAAACACGCTGAGCCATATACTGAAGATAGATTTGGAATGTAATCTAGGACTCCCTCCCAGCGGTTAAACCGCTGGGAGGGAGTCTACTTGGACATCCGATGTCCAAGTAGGAGAGAGGGGGTATGAGATTGACACTAAGATTATCTTAAGATAATCTTAGGTAATGGTAAAAGTTAAAGATAAAATCATAGGACTCAAGGAGCTAAGAGAGAATACAGAAACTTACATTTCCGAAGTGGAGAAAGGTAAGTCTTTTGTGGTTATGCGAAAGTCCAAGCCGGTTTTTACTATTTCACCTGTGGATGAATGGGGGGATGATGGCAGATGGGAGACAGTCATAGATTTTAATGAGATAAAGAAGGGTGGGGTTGATGCTAGATTGGTCCTAGAAAGCCTCAGAAGACTTAAAAAAAATAAAGAGTAAGATTGAGTTGGTATGAATAAAATAGAAAAGTTTTTAGGAACGATAATACATATTAAATTATGGAATCATTCTTCGACTTACTAAAAGATCCGGCGCACTGGGAGTTTGAGTTGTTTCTTATATTTTTATTTGATGTCGTGGTTGGTCTAATCATCTGGCCGTTTGTTCGGAAAGCCCTTGTTCATCACAAGTCAGACCACGAAAGACTGGAGGATCTAGAAATGGAGGTAAAAAGTTTGAAGGAAAGGTTGTAAAGTAGGTAATTGCAACTGCACTCTTTTTAGTATATAGTTTTGTCACTAAAGCCAACCAGCTTTTTTAGTTTACATTGTAGATTTTGTATTTGTTAGGAATTAGAAATTAGGTCAATTAGAAATTAATTTTATATGAACAGAGACTATACACTCGATAAAGTAAGAAATTTTGGAATCATCGCACACATTGACGCAGGTAAAACAACTACATCAGAAAGAGTTCTTTTCTACACAGGAATGACTCACAAGATCGGTGAAGTTCACGAAGGTGAAACTGTAACAGATTGGATGGAGCAGGAAAGAGAGAGAGGCATTACTATTACTGCAGCTGCTATTACTTGTTTCTGGAATCCTACATACAAAGAGAAGGGAGCAAAGCCTGAATATAGGTTTAATGTTATCGATACACCAGGTCACATCGACTTTACTGCTGAAGTAAAAAGGTCTCTCAGGGTTCTTGATGGTGCTGTTGTTGTGTTTGACGGCGTTGCTGGAGTAGAGCCTCAGTCAGAGACTAACTGGAGATATGCGGATGATGGAAATGTTCCAAGAGTGTGTTTCATAAACAAACTAGACAGAACGGGGGCGTCTTTTGAGAGGAGTTACGCATCTATTTTGGATAGACTAACTAAAAATGCTGTTAGAGTTCAGATTCCAATAGGACTTGAGGATAAATTTGAGGGAGTCATTGATCTTCTTAAAATGAAGGCTTTCTACTTTGAAGGAAACATGGGGATGACTATTCGTGAAGAAGAAATTCCTACGGAATATTTAGATGAGGCTAAGAAATACAGAGCAGAGTTGGTGGAGAAAGTTGTAGCAGAAGACGACAACCTAATGACAGCTTATCTTGATGGAAAAGAGCCTTCCCTTGAAGAACTGAAAACAACTCTTAGAAAGGCAACACTTGCGGTTAAGCTTGTGCCAGTTTTTGCTGGATCTGCATTGAAAAACAAGGGTGTTCAGCTAGTTCTTGACGGAGTGGTTGATTTTCTACCATCACCTTTGGATATCCCTCCAGTTCATGGCGTAGATCCAAGGACAGGAGATGAGATTTATAGAAATGCATCCGACACTGAGCCTTTTTCAGCCCTTGCTTTTAAACTACAAAACGATCCATTCGTAGGACAGCTGACATTCTTTAGGGTGTATTCCGGAACTATTGAGGCTGGTACATATGTCTATAACGCTACTACTGGTGAGAAAGAGAGACTAGGAAGAATTGTTAGATTACAGGCGGATAAAAGAGAAGAAGTAAAAAAAGTATTTGCTGGGGAAATTGCTGCCGCGGTAGGACTAAAATCAGCAAAAACTTCTCATACACTTTGTGATGAGAATAATCCAATTGTTCTTGATCCAATCAAGTTCGTAGCTCCAGTGGTTTCTCTTCGTATTGAACCTAAAACAAAAGCCGATCAAGAGAAAATGGGTATGGCTCTCAAAAAACTTTCTGATGAAGATCCAACTTTTGTAATTTCTTCAAATACTGAGACAGGCGAATCAATAGTTTCAGGAATGGGAGAACTTCACTTGGAAATTATGGTTGATCGTATGAAGAGAGAGTTTGGAGTGGAAGTAAATGTAGGTAAGCCACAAGTTGCATACCGAGAAACAATTCTAGGATCGGCAGAAGCTGAAAACAAGTACATTAAGCAAACTGGAGGAAAGGGACAGTATGGTCACGTGAAGATTACCCTCAAACCTATGGAGAAAATTGAAGAGGGAGCTAAGATTCCTAAAAATGTAAAGAGATATGAAGACTTCGAGTTTATTGACTCAATTAAGGGGGGAGTTATTCCTCAGGAATTCATACCTGCAGTAGAGAAAGGTGTGCATGAGGCTATGGATAGAGGAATAGTTGCAGGATTTAAAATGGTGAATGTTTCTTGTGAACTTACTTACGGCTCATACCACGATGTGGACTCATCCGAAATTGCTTACAAAATTGCTGCCTCGCAAGCTTTCCAGGATGCCGCCAAGAGAGCAAGACCAGTTATTTTGGAGCCTATTATGAAGGTTGAAGCGATAATGCCAGAGCAGTTTATGGGAGATGTTACTGGGTCACTTTCTGGTAAGAGAGGACAAATCGAAGGAATGGACGAAAGAGGAATGCTTAGAGTGATTCATGCCAAGGTGCCACTTTCTGAGATGTTTGGATACACCACTGACATTCGTTCAATGACTCAAGGTAGAGGATCAGTTATGATGGAGTTTGATCACTATGAAGTGGTGCCACCAAATGTGGAGAAAACAATAATCGAGAGTAGGAAATAGGAACTAAAAACCTCCAACCTCTGGAGGTTTTTAGTTTTTAACAGGTTATCCAGTTTTTTTATGTGAAAATTTGATTGTATAACTTTATCGAGATAGAATTAACATATGATTTCATCTCAGGGTTCAAATACAGCCGACTTTGATGTACTCAATTCACAAAAAGGAGAAGTTGATAGTGCTGTTCATGTAATTAAAATAAGAAATATCCAAGATGCCGGTTTTCAAAAAATACAAAAACCCACAGAACTTGAACCGATTGCTGTTCCAGGAGTGGATACCAGTACAGATGTAGAAGAGCCTAAGCCGGAGAGCAATTACAAAGTCCCAAAGGAAATAGTAGATTACATAGATCAGTTAATAGTAAAAAAGAAATTACCACTAAGAACTCTAAAATTTGATATTGAATTTTCTAATTCAAAAAAAGAGGTGGCGAGAATTCTTGCGGATCATGCAGAAAAAATCGGCAACATTGATTTGGATGATCTTAATAAACTGTATGAAATGATAAGCCTGACAGGCCAAGACGAAGCACATAATGTATCTGAGGTAGTAACCGAAAACAATCAAGAGATCCCAGGAATTGTTGATGAGGTAGAGGGTTCTGCATTGGACACTACTGTAAACTTATTATCTGTCCCACAAGCTGCTCCTCAAGTAGAGAAAACACCCATAACACCTGCTGATCTGAGTATTCTTAGAGCCAGTTATGTCCTTCAACTAGTTTCATATAGGAGAAAAGTGATAAATGACAGCAAAGTTTTTCAAATGATGATGTCTAATTTGGGTGCGGAGAAGAATATGCCAAATCGTCCAGAGCCTGTGGAGCTCTTGCATGCTAGGGAAGAGTATCAAAATGCTCATGGGGAATTGGTCCATGGTCTTGATGGCAGTATTGATGAGACAACTAAATTTGTTGAGGCAGAAACTGGAAGTTTGGCACCTAAGGCCCAGCAGAGAATACGCCGAGGACTTTCCATGTTTGATAATTATACCAATGCAACCCAGATTTCTGAGGCCATGTTGTCATCAAGTATATCCATGGTGGGTTCTATTATAGATCCAAATTCTTATGAGGGTATGAGGACTGAAAAGGTAGTAATTCAGATGCCACAATTAGTTGCATCTGTCCCGGCGAGTGAAAAAATAGTTGATTCTGTGATAAAAGAAGAAGTCCCGACTGTTGAAGTAAAACAAATAGTACCAGAGGACACCCAAGATCTAAAAGTAGAGAATATTGTTCCTGTAGAAGTGGAGTTAGTTCAAGAACCAACTAACTTTATTCCCAAAAAAGTTGAAACGAAGCAAGAAAGTGAGATTATTGTCCAAAAAACTCCAGAAACTGTCCAAACTGCTCCTGTGGATAGCATAGTTGCAGAATCTCCAGTTACCCCACAGAATGTCTTTCCTACAGAGTTTGAGGGTAAAAAACTTGAGGTTCAGCATGGTTTTCCCGGAAAACCCAATGAAATAAGGGTATTCTATGATGGGAAGGAGATAGCAACTGGCGAAGTAACAACTTCTGGAAGCAAGACTAAGATAATTAAGGAATTCAAATCTGGCTGGCTTCTAGCAGATACTGAGGAGGAAAAGGCCTTAAAACACGCCCAAATAATCATCAAAACTCTCAGGGCACAAAAAAGCTAAATGATTTTATCAAAAGAGATAATAAAAGAATGGCGACTAGATTCTCTTCCTGAAGAGAAGAAAGAAGCAACTGTAAGTCGTATTGGCAGGATATTGTATCAGGCTATTTTGGTGCGTACTTTAGACATTCTTTCCGATATTGATCAGGATGAGCTTGATGAACTTATGAACCAAAACACCACTACACCAAAGGATGTTTTACTTTTTCTCAAAAAAAAGATCCCAACATTTGACGAATTATTGAGAGAGGAGAGAGATAATTTGAGGGGGATGATTATTTTCTAAAAAAACGCATCTTATTCACAAAGTATCAACACTTGACTGACTATTTTGATTTGTTATATTTAACCCTGCCTTAGGGCGACTTTTTTGAAGTTCTCAAAATTTAGCGGTAAAATCATCTTCTCGAACGTTAAGTTTTTGGAATTTCCAAAATGGCAAAGTTTTCATTATTAAGACATAACCACACGCTTTTAGATTTGGATAAAATCCGACGTGAGAGTTTGAAAAGGCGAGGAGCCTTACTTAGATGTAAGGTGACGAGGGTTTTCAAACTCGGAACGAGGAGTTTACCAAATGTGAAAGCTCCGTTGGTTAATTAACATAACAAAAAATATATGGCAGGAGAATTTGATAGAAGTAAGCCACACATGAATGTGGGTACTATCGGTCACGTTGACCATGGTAAGACAACATTAACAGCAGCTATCCTTAACGTTCTTGGACGACAAGGAGGTGGATATCAGGCTAGAGTTGAAGCAATCGACCAGATTGACAAGGCTCCAGAAGAGAAGGCAAGAGGAATTACTATTTCTCTTCACCACTCTGAATATGAGACACCTACAAGACACTATGCTCACGTAGATGCTCCAGGCCACGCGGACTTCATTAAGAACATGATTACGGGTGCTGCTCAGATGGATGGTGCAGTACTAGTGGTAGCAGCAACAGACGGTGTGATGCCTCAAACTAGAGAGCACGTACTTTTGGCTAAGCAAGTTGGTGTGCCTCAAATGATAGTATTTCTAAACAAGTGTGACATGGTACCAGACGTTGAGCTTATTGACTTGGTTGAAGAAGAAGTTCGAGAGCTTCTAACAAAGCAAGGCTTTGACGGTGCGAAAGCAGCAGTTATTAGAGGATCAGGCTTGAAAGCTCTTGAGTCAAAGGATAACAACGACGAGTGGGCAAAGAAAGTTCTAGATTTGGCTAATGCTCTTGATGCTCTACCAATTCCAGTAAGAGATCTAGAGAAGCCATTCCTAATGCCAGTTGAAGACATCTTTTCAATTGAAGGAAGAGGCACAGTGGTTACAGGCAGAATCGAAAGAGGAGTAGTAAAGGTGGGTGAGGAAATAGAATGTGTTGGTTTGAAGGACACAGTTAAATATACAGTTACTGGTATTGAAATGTTCAACAAATCACTTCAGGAAGGCCAGGCAGGAGACAACGCTGGTATTCTACTTAGAGGTGCAAAGAAGGAGGATATTTCAAGAGGACAAGTGCTATCAAAGCCAAAGTCAGTGACTCCTCATACAGAATTTACAGCTGAGGTTTACGTTCTAAAGAAGGAGGAAGGAGGAAGACACACTCCATTCTTCTCTGGCTACAAGCCTCAGTTCTACGTTAGAACTACAGACGTAACAGGAGATGTGACACTAAATGCTGGCGTTGAAATGGTTATGCCAGGAGACACAGTTACATTCAATGTTAAGTTGGTTGCTCCAGTTGCACTAGAGGATAAGACTAGGTTTGCTATACGCGAGGGAGGGAAGACAGTAGGCGCTGGGGTGGTGACTAAGATAATTGCATAGCAATTATCTTAGGTAACAGCGGTTCCAAATTTGGCCAATCTCATCGGCTAAAGACAAAAACCAATTTCGTCAGAGTACTACATGTACACTTCCGGAATTGGTTTTTGCTTTATCCGCGACCTTGTCTCAAATTTATAATCGATTCTTAGCTTCGAAATTTGTTCTCAAAAAAATCAAAAAACCACCAAGAGGTGGTTTTTGTATTTGACATGATAGCAACATTACAGTATGTTTTTTATGGGAGGGTTTCTCAATGGAGTCTGTGGAAGTCTGCCTTTTGAAATACAGGCATGCGATACGCGAGATGTTGTACAAAGCGGGGGTTGTGACGAATCCGGGATCAACCGACGATGAGCTTCTTGATTACCTTTCTCAAAAGGTGGCCGGCGTCAGAATCATTTGGGAGAGGTGCGATGCGTGTGGTGCTGGCTTTCCACACCCCATGACACTCGAGGCTCACAGAAGGATGGATCATTCTTCTTCGTAGAAAGGGTCACTATGTCTCTTTGCCCAGTCTGCGGCGACATGATGTGTGACCATACTCCAGCGGAGCGTGGTCAAACTTGGGATGAGATGATGAGGTTCCCCACAAAGGAGGAGTTCGATTTGGTTGGGGACGCAATCCACATGAGGTCGGCAACTATCAAGCTGAAGGTTGCAAGGTCGTATGTTCATTACAGGCCTGGCGATCCTCATCCCAAGCTGGAGTAGGCTACTTCGACAAGAGGGCGGGGTCAACACGACCCGCCCCGGCACGACAAGTTCTGTAATTTTGAATAGCAACAAAGCACAGCCCCGACTAGTTACTAGTTCGAGGGTTTTTTTATTCTAAAATTTGTTATGATTTATGAATTAGAAATTAGGTCAATTAGAAATTGCCTCTCTAGGCTCCAGCCCCTTGTGCAAAAAAACATTCTCTGCTAGTATTCACGACAATATAAATTGACATGGCAAAGACAGCAAGTACAGGAGAAAGTACAGCAAAGAAGTCGGTAAAGAAGGTCGCTCCAAAGACCAAGGCTACAACCGATGCTATTTCTAAGTTAAGAATAAGAGTAAGAGCTTATGAATATAAGATATTGGATTTGTCTGTAAAGCAAATCATAGATACAGCCCTTAGATATGACGCAAAAGTAGAAGGACCTATTCCTCTCCCAACAGAGATAAAGAAATACACCGTAAACAGATCTTCTTTCGTTTTCAAAAATGCTAGAGAACAGTTTGAAATGAGAATTCACAAGAGAGTAATCGACATCCTAAACCCTACTCCGAAAATAATGGAAGCACTGACAAACTTGTCACTTCCGTCTGGCGTGAACATAGACGTAAAGATTATGTAAAAACCGCCACTGGCGGTTTTTCATAATCTTGTTACAATTCTTGCATTACTGCTAAATAAATATACAACTATGCAAGAAATAAATGAGACCCCACAGCATCTACCAGATAATTTTTTTATAAAATATACAAAAGAACAAGTTGGTGAAAAACTAACAGATCAAGAGTTGGATGAGCTCAATTCTTTAGTGGATCAGTCTCCAAACTTTACAGGAGAAGATGACCTTGGATATGTTAGATGGCATGAGCTAGATAATAAGGCAAAATAGGAAGAGGTAAGACACTTGAAATATATTTTGATATCTGCTACTATAGCCCAATCGCCTAAGAAGGCTTTTTTAATGGTAACTAGCGAAGGGCAATGTTGGCTAAATCCGCAATAGCGGATCGCCCAACTCCAGCAAAGCTGGAGTTTAGGGGGAACTGAGTCATTACTGTCCGCAAATCGTTACCGCAAAAAATATGAAATTCAGCAGTAAATTTATATTGGGGACAAAGTTAAATATGACGCAAATCTTCGATGAGAAGGGTGTGGTTCATCCTGTAACAGCTCTTAAGGCTGGTCCTGTTGTTGTTACTCAAGTAAAAACTGTTGCTACAGACGGATATAATGCAGTTCAGGTTGGGTTTGGTAAAAAAGCCGACAAAAATATTAACAAGGCAGAGAAGGGTCACATGAAAGATGGCAGTTTTGCCTATCTAAAGGAGTTTAGAATAGAGGGTGAACCAACATTTAAAGTCGGTGACTCTATTGACCTATCTACTTTTGCAGCTGGAGATATGGTCTCTGTTTCTTCTATATCAAAAGGAAAGGGATTTCAGGGAGGTGTTAAGAGACACGGTTTTAAGGGTGGTCCTAGAACACATGGTCAAAAACATTCTGAAAGAGAGCCAGGGTCACTTGGAGGAGGTGGAAGAGACGGAGGAAGAGTCGCAAAAGGCAAGAGAATGGCAGGAAGAATGGGTTCGGATATGATCACTTCAAAGGGTCTTACTGTAGTTGCAGTTGATGAAAAAGCAGGAGAGATCTTCATAAGAGGTGCAATAGCTGGAAAAAGAGGCACACTAGTTGAAATTGCAGGCTAATAAATTATCAAATTCTAAAATGGCAGAAGCAAAAGCAAAAAAGAATAAGAAGGAACCTGTTTCGATGACAACAGCAGTTTATAGTTCAAAAGGAAAGGAAACAGGCACTATTGATTTGCCTAAGGATGTTTTTGGACTCTCATGGAATGCTGACTTGGTGCACCAGGTTGTGACATCAATGCTTTCATCTGCCAGAACAAATGTAGCTCACACAAAAAATAGGGGGGAAGTACGTGGAGGAGGAAAGAAACCTTGGCAGCAAAAAGGAACAGGTAGAGCAAGACACGGGTCCATCCGTTCACCTCTTTGGGTTGGTGGTGGAGTTACCCATGGTCCAAGAAATGATAAGGACTATACTCGAAAGGTGAACAAGAAAATGAGAGCCAAGGCTCTGTACACTATTCTTTCAAAGAAGTTCAAAGACGGGCAGATATTGTTCGTGGATGACTTGTCAGTAAAGACACCAAAGACAAAGGATGCTAAGGAAATTCTAGCTTCTCTTTCAAAAGTTGAGGGCTTCAAAGATCTACTTTCAAAGAGAAGTAATTCAGCTTATATCGCACTTTCTGCAAAGGACGCAAATACAGAAAGGAGTTTCAATAACTTTGGCAACCTTATAGTTGATGAAATCAGAAATGCAAATCCGGTAGATCTTTTGAAATATAAGTATGTGGTTATTTCAAACCCAGAGAAAGGTTTGCCACAGATTGTAGGCAAGTTGGAGTAGCAAGATTAAAGATTAAATAATCATTAATCAAAGATATGAAAAATTTACATAACATTTTAAAAAGTCCACGCATAACTGAAAAAGCTACATTTCAGAGTGAAAAGTCTGTATACACTTTTGAAGTAGCATCAAATGCAACAAAAGGCGATGTGACTAAGGCTTTTGTGGAAAAATACAAGGTAAATCCAGTTAAAGTTTCAACGGTGACTATCCACGCAAAGAATGTTTTTGTGAGAGGCAAAAGAGGTAAAAAGTCTGGACATAAGAAAGCTTATATATACCTAAAAAAAGGAGATAAGATAGAAAAGCTATAGCTATACTTAGATAATATCAAAAATATTACATGAAAAGATACAACCCATACACAAAAAGCAGAAGACAAATGTCCACGATTGAGTTCGGTAACTTTGTCACATCTGTAAAGCCAGAGAAATCTCTCACTCATGGTTTTAGAAGAAAAGTTGGTAGAAATAACACTGGAATAATCACTACTAGACACAAGGGCGGTGGTGCGAAAAGACTTTTTAGAGAGATTGATTTTAAATACGATAAAATAAATGTTCCTTATACAATCAAAACTATAGAGTATGATCCAAACAGAAGTGGATTTATTGGTCTAGCACAATACAGAGATGGTGAAAAAAGATATGTTTTGCTTCCATCTAAAGTTAAGGTTGGGGATGTGTTTATAACTAAAGATGATGCTGAGCAAAAACCTGGAAATAGACTAATTCTAAAAAATATTAATATTGGTACTTTTGTGTACAACGTTGAGTTAAAGCCTAACAGTGGTGCAAAAATAGCTAGATCAGCTGGAAACTATGTTGAGGTTGTAGCCAAAGATGCTGGATATGTTGACCTAAAAATGCCATCAACAGAAATAAGAAAGGTACTTGATACTGCTTGGGCATCAGTTGGTGAGGTGGGAAATAACGAAAATAGACTAGTAAATCTTGGGAAGGCAGGAAGATCTAGATGGCTTGGTATTAGACCGACGGTTCGAGGTACAGCCATGAACCCAGTTGACCACCCATATGGAGGAGGAGAGCAGAGACAGGGAAGAGGACGAAAGAGAGCTATCTCAGTCTACGGTAAGCCAACAGGCAAGGGTCAGAAGTCTAGAACACCGAAGAAGTATTCGAATCAATTTATTGTTAGTCGCCGAAAGGTTGGTAAAAAGAAGTAAAGGAAATTTCACAAATAATTTTCAGGACACGAATAACCCCCTGTTGGGGGTTTTCTCCTCTCAACAATCAAGAAATTAATCTCCTTCAACACGTGTCTTCCGCGAACTCGCCAAGGGTTACTTTGGCTCAAACAACGCTCCAGACAAACTTTGTTTCAGTCGTAAATTTCTAATTGTTTGCGAGAGGTCCTGAAAATTATTTATTCAATTTGATGGAAATGTATTAGTGGTTTAAATAATAATTCTTAAAATTTAGCTACAGGGTTTTTGACAGAATAAGGGAATAGTTGTACTATCTTGTCTAGAGCATGGTGCTCAAGGAGGCAAGATGACAAGAGGGTATTTTCTTTTGGCCGTTGTGCGGGCGATTGAGGTCTTCTCTCTCTACGAGTCAGAACGGCGTGAGGAGCATATCGGAGATGGTCCATGGCGCGAAATGCTCAAGCGAATTCTCAAAGTGCAAGGGATCTGGTTCGACAACGACGGGACAATTCTTGAAAACCCTGTCGCTATCTACGTCGAGAAGGCTAGAGTCTGGGGAAACGTTTGGAACGAAAAGCGTCAGGCAGAGCTCGAGCTGGCGTGGGAGCATTTCGACGCGGGGCAACGGGAAGTTGCCAGCGTAGTAGGCGGAACTCCAAGTCAGATGGTATGAAAGGGCGACGAGGGGAGACTTTCTGTCGCCCTTTGTCGTATTAGTGTTGACATTCGAGCAGGTTTTGTATAGTATAACGGCACTAAGGCTATACGCCTTTTTACATTCTGTTTGAGGTATTCGCTAAGTCAGTACCACTAACAATGTGGTTTTCTTCTTGCCACTTTTAACAAGTTTGGTGAGGGAGAATTAAAACAGACAAAAATGACAAGATCATCAAAAAAAGGTCCATACGTAGACGAAAGACTCCTTAAGAAAATTGAGGGTAAAAAGCCTCTAGAAACAGGGGTTATTAAGACATGGTCAAGAGCCTGTGTTATTTCTCCTGAAATGATAGGTTTTACCTTTGGTGTACACAACGGAAAGACCCACCTAGAGGTTCTGGTTTCAGAGGATATGATTGGCCACAGACTAGGTGAGTTTTCTCCTACCAAGAAGTTTATAAAACACGGAGGAAAGATGCAGAAAGAGTTGGAGCAGAAAAAGAAAGAATCTGAAATAGCAGCAGCTTCAGCAGCAAAGGTTTCAACTGAGACAAAGAAATAATTAATATTATGGCAATAGCAAAAGCAACATTAGGAAGTTTCAGACAATCACCTCGTAAAATGCGAATGGTGGTAAATGCTGTACGAGGGAAAAAAGTTGCAGAGGCTCTTGTAAATCTTGATTTCATTGCGAAGAAAGCTGCTGCGCCAGTTAGGACACTTATATCTTCTGCTCTAGCTAATGCAAAATCTTTGGATATCCCGACAGAGAACCTTATCGTAAAAACAATAATGGTGAATGGTGGACCAATAATGTACAGACGAAGACCTGCTTCTAGAGGTAGAGCTCATCCAATAAGAAAAAGAACAAGTTCTATTTTTTTGGAGCTTGGAGAAGTAGATCCAAAGAAAAAAGTAAAAATAGTTGCCGAAAAGGTGGTAGAAAGTTCTGAACCAAAGATAGCGGATGCAAAGAAAACAAAAAGTCGAAAGCCAAAAAAGTCAGAAACTAAAAGCTAGAAACTATTTATATGACACATAGAGTTCACCCATATTCACATAGACTAGGCATCATAAGAGATTGGAAATCTCGATGGTTTGGAGTAAAAAGTAAATACAAGGATTTCCTAAAAAGTGACGTTCTTCTAAGAGGTTACCTAGAAAAAAAGATGAGAGGTATGTATGTTTCAAATATAGAAATGGAAAGAGGAGAAAAGGTGCTTAGAGTTATCCTTGAGACATCTAGACCAGGAATTATTATAGGTCGTAGTGGTGACGGTGCTGTTAAACTAAAGAATGACATCATATCTTTCCTAAATAAAAATAAACTTTCATCAGGTGGGGAAGTTAAACTAGATATAAAGGAAGTTAAATCACCTGAGTCAAATGCAACCATAGTTGCGCAGATGATAGCGGACGGTCTAGAAAAGAGACTACCTTTCAGGAGAGTAGGAAAGCAGATGATGGACAAAGTTGTCGCCAACAGAGATGTTTTGGGAGTAAAAATAGAACTTTCTGGAAGATTGGCAGGTGCAACAATGGCCAGAAAGGAGAAGATGAAGAAGGGAAGAATTCCACTTCAAACATTTAGAGCTGATGTTGATTTTGCAAGATATGAAGCTAGGCTTCCATATGGAGGTATAGGTATAAAAGTATGGATTTACCGTGGAGATATCTTTGCAAAGAAATAATTATATAAACTACCATGTTACTACCAAAGAAAGTAAAATACCGAAAGTGGCACACATTCAGAAAAAACTCATCTAAAGTTGGTGTGGCTACTCGTGGAATAACAGTTGCTTTCGGTTCTCATGGACTAAAGGCAGTAGAGGGGGCAAGAATAATGTCTAATCAAATCGAAGCCGCAAGAAAAGTTATTTCAAGAGAAATGGGTAAAACAGGAAAAATGTGGATCAGGATATTTCCAGATATGCCTCTGACAAAAAAGCCAGCTGAAGTAAAGCTTGGAAAAGGGAAAGGTGATTTATTTGGATATTGTGCTCCAGTAAAACCAGGTAGAGTGCTTTTTGAGGTGGATGGTGTTCCAGAGGCAGTTGCTAAGGAGGCTCTTAGAAAGGCTGGCACAAAACTTCCTCTCAAGACGAGAATAGTATCTTCTTCACATTAAAAACATGAAAGATTTTATAAAGAAAACAGAAAAGGAACTTTCAACACTTCTAGCCGAAAAAAGACTAGCATTGAGGAACTTTAGATTTGCAATTGCGGGCAGTAATGCTAGAAATGTAAAAGAGGGCATGCTTCTAAAAAAGGACATCGCAAGAATAATGACACTTTTGAGTGCGAAGAACAAAAAATAATTTAAAAACATGGAAAGAACAGCTAAGACACAAAAAGTAGAAAAAATAAAAAGAACCCTAACTGGTGTGGTTGTTTCAACCAAAATGAAAGACACAGTTGTAGTTGAGGTTAACCGTTTTGTAAAACATCCAAAATATGGTAAATACTTTAAGTCTACAAAGAAGTACAAGGCACATGATGCTGGCAATACCAAAGTAGTAGGAGACAAGGTATCCATAGTAGAATGCGCTCCAATCTCAAAGGATAAGAGATTTAAGATAGTTAATTAAAAATTATGATACAGCCTAGATCAATAGTAAAAATAGCAGACAACACCGGAGCCACAATAGGACGTATCTTTAAAGTACTTGGAAGTTCAAAGAAGAGATACGCGAGAATAGGTGATGTGGTAGTCCTTTCTGTTCAGAAAGCTCAACCAAGAAAGACCACCAAAAAGAAGGACGTACTTTACGCTGTTGTGGTAAGGCAGAAAGCTCCTTTTAGAAGAAAGGATGGTTCATATATAAGATTTGATGAAAATGCTGTTGTTATTACCGTAAAGGATAAGCTAGAGCCTGTTGCTGGAAGAGTGTTTGGTCCTATACCTAGAGAGATCGGTGAGGCGGGATACCAGAAGATTATTTCTCTGGCCCCCGAAGTGGTATAAATAAATTTCAAATTCTAAATTTCAAATTTCAAAAATAAAATGCATATCAAGAAAGACGACAAAGTAATAGTGCTTACAGGTAAGGATAAGGGAAAGTCTGGAACTGTCACAAAGGCAATACCAAAAACAGGTAAAATTGTTATTTCTGGAATAAATATTTCAAAAGTTCACCAGAAACCGAGAAGGGGAGGTGAGAAAGGACAGATTATCGACAAGGCAATGCCAATGGATGTTTCTAACGTTAAGAAAGTGAAATAAATAATATGAAACCTGTAAAAGAAAAAATAAAAGGAGCATACACCGCATTGAAGGCTGATTTTGGCTACAAAAATGCAATGCAAGCACCTAAGATTCTAAAAGTTGTAGTATCTTCCGGTGTTGGATCCCTAAAAGACAAGAAAAAGATTGATCTTGTTGAGGATAGACTTTCAAAGATAACTGGCCAGAAGCCATCTAGGAGGGGTGCTAAAATATCTATTGCATCTTTCAAAGTACGAGAAGGTGATGTTGTTGGTATGCAAGTAACTCTAAGAGGTCAGAGAATGTATGATTTTCTAGATAGACTAATAAATCTTGCACTTCCACGAACAAAGGACTTCCGAGGAATATCTAGTAATGGTATAGACGAGATGGGTAACTACTCTTTCGGTATAAGAGAAAATACTATTTTCCCTGAGTGTGGAGATGAAGAACTAAAAGACGTTTTCGGAATAGGTATTACTATTGTTACAAACGTAAAAGATCCAAAGGAAACAAAAGCCTTCCTAGCACATCTAGGATTCCCATTTAAGAAAGTTGAGACAAAGGAGGTGAAGGTAAAAGCTGACACAAATAAAAAAGGCGGCACTAGAGCACCTAAAAAGTAAGTAAAACTTCCAAATTTATAGAAAAAGGCCCTAAATCAGGGCTTTTTTCTTATATTGACAAAATTACATTAGATGTGGTATAATGTTAAGTGTGGGAAGAGTTCTTTAAACCAACTTGGTGTATGCCCACAATACGCCAACTCCTTCTCCTGACAGGGAGCGCCGGACACGGCGAAAGGATGATTATGACTACGAATACCGAGCTGATCTGCAATGCTCGCGCACTGAACTTCCTTGCCGGATCAGAAGAACGTGACGAGATGGTTCGAAAAATCAAGCGTCTTACGGGTTCGCTCGAAGCGAATGTGCAGGAGGCCCTGAGCTTGCGTTCCTGTGGCTTGGATTATGAGACCACAGACAGCGAGTCGCTTTCGTTCGGTCCGTCATACGACGTCTCTGAGATGGTGGTCACGTTGTCGGTCTATCGAGGAAAAGATGACAAATGGAGCGCTAGTTACATGCTCCACAAGGCGCACGATTCGTGCGCATACAAAAGGATTGAGCTTTCAAAAATGAGCCTCCGTCATCTCAGAACGGTGTACGGACATCTCGATCGTCTTCTGGATCTAGCTGAGAAGATGTGTGACAAGTACAACCGTCTCCATGAACTCCAGGCTTTGAAGGAGATGGTCGAAGACTGACACGAGTACAAAATCCTCAAGTGAGGTGCACAGGTCGGCGGGGTTGTCCCGCCGACCAAGGCCAGGCAATGATAGCCTGGTTTTTTAATTGACTAAAAAGCTTTAATTTGTTATCTTTACTTGCGAGCTTACAGGCTCTATTTTAGTTAGAACTTTCAAAATTGAATGAAATTCGAGATGACTGGGAGTATTACGACTAAAGTGTACGAATAGTACTCTGCAGGAGCAGACGGAGCAGTCAACGAAGAAGTTCGTCAATTTTGGAAGTTATAAAACAAATGGCAAAAACATCAGTACTAGCAAGAGCGGCGAAAAAGCCGAAATTCAGTTCTCGGGCGACAAACCGATGTTTTAAGTGTGGACGTGGACGAGCTTTTATGAGAGACTTTGCTCTCTGCCGTATCTGCTTCCGTGAGCTTGCCAATGAGGGGAAGATACCCGGCATCAAGAAATCAAGTTGGTAATTCGTTATAGCCTTTTTGACAAATTTCAGCGTTGGAATTCAAAAAATAATTTTCAATGTACTAAATGTACGTCTCAAATTATTTTTCTCTTCCGCCTTGAAATTTGCCAAAAATCCGTATAACTCGGAGCTGGTAAAAGTCGTTTCGGTAAGTCACCTAGATACTACCGAGATATTATAAAATAATTTCTAATTACTAATTAACCTAATTTCTAAAATAAATTCATTAGGTCAATTAGAAATTAGGAATTAGAAATTCAAAAATATGGATCAAATTGCAGACATGATAATAAGAATAAAGAACGCTTCTGAATCCAAAAAGGAATCAGTCGTTTTGCCATATTCAAACCTTAAACTCGCAATTTTGGATGTACTTATGAAGAATGGCTACGTAAAGTCATTTGGAAAGAAAGGTAAGAAGGTGGTCAAGTATATTGAAGTAGGTCTACAATACGATTCTGAAGGAAGACCAGCAGTTCACGGTGTGGACAGAGTTTCAAAGTTGTCAAAAAGAGTTTATTACAAGACAGGTGAAATTCGAAAAGTAAAAAACGGATTGGGCAACTTAATCCTTTCTACGCCAAAGGGTATTATGACCGATAAAATGGCAAAAGAAGCGAAGGTTGGTGGAGAGGCACTCTTCAAAGTCTGGTAGACTTTGAAGGATTCAGGAATCATGATTAAAGATTTAAGAATGAATTCAAAATCATAAAAAAAATGAGCAGAATCGGAAAAAAAATAATAGAAATTCCTGAGAAAACTGAAGTAACTATTTCAGCAGGTGTTCTTACTGTAAAAGGACCTCAAGGAACTATTGCAAGACCTTTCAAAAGCAACATAGAAATTTTAATAAACGGAAAGGAGATAAACCTTAAGCCCAAGTCAGATTCTTTGGAAAACAAGGCTCTTTGGGGAACATACGGGTCTCACATAAAAAACATGATTACTGGGGTTAACACACCTTTTGTAAAAAAGCTTATTCTTGAGGGTATTGGATATAAATCAGAGGTAAAAGGGGCAAATCTAGTTCTAGCTCTTGGATTCTCACACCCAGTAAATGTATCCATACCAGAAGGTCTAAAAGTCACTGCTGAAAAAAACCTAATATCAGTAACAGGTATAAACAAAGAACTAGTCGGTGAATTTACAGCTTCTGTCAGAGCATTAAAGAAACCTGAGCCTTACAAGGGAAAGGGAATGAGATATGAGGGGGAGGTTATCAAGCGAAAGCAGGGTAAAAAGACAGCGTAGTATTCTATAGAACCAAGAAAAACATGAAAGCATTAAAAAATTCAAAAACTCAGAGTAGAACCAGAAGACACAAAAGGATCAGAGCAAAGGTCCAGGGTACTTCGGATATGCCAAGATTGTCTGTTTTTAGATCAAATAAATTCATTTCAGCTCAGATAATAGATGATACAAAAGGAATTACTTTAGCATCAGCTCACTCAAGAAAAGCTACTGGCAAGACTATGATGGAAAGGTCAGAAGCAGTAGGTGTTATTATAGGAGAGGCTGCTAAGGCAAAAAAGATAAGTAAGGTTGTGTTTGATCGCGGAGGTTTTATTTATACTGGAAATGTCAAAGCCTTAGCCGAAGGAGCCAGGAAAGCAGGTCTAAAATTTTAGAAAATAAATATGGAACCAGAAGTAATAAAAACAGAAGAAGAAGTTATCGAGACAGCAGCTCCTATCGCTCAGAAAGAACCTGAGAGGTCTCATAGAGAATTTAAGAAAAATCCTAGAAAATCTGCTCCAAAAAGAGAGCCTAGAGCTAAGTCAGAATTTGATCAAAAGATAATAAGTATAAGAAGAGTAACTCGTGTTGTAACGGGAGGACGAAGGTTTGCTTTCTCAGTAGCGATTGTTATTGGAGACAGAAAGGGAAGAGTAGGGGTTGGTTTGGGTAAGGCAGGTGATACTCCTCTAGCTATCGACAAAGCTGTGAGAGATGCAAGAAAAAATATGATCAAAGTTTCCATGTCAAAGAATGGTTCAATACCACATGAAGTGGAGGCAAAGTATGGAGCATCAGTAGTTAAAATAATGAAGGCTCCAGGAAAAGGTGTTCTGTCAGGTTCGTCTGTTAGAACAGTGCTTGAGTTTGCTGGCCTAAAGGAAGTCTCAAGTAAAATCTTTTCAAGAAGTAAAAACAAGATTAACAACGCCAAAGCTGCGATAAAAGCACTTTCGAAAATAGTCATAAAGTCAAAATAGAAAAACATGCAGTTAAACAATGTAAAAAGAAATAGTCCAAACAAAAAGAAAAGAACTGTTGGTCGTGGTGGAAAGCACGCCAAAACTTCTGGAAGAGGCACAAAAGGACAAAACGCAAGAGCTGGTCATAAAAAAAGACCCGAGATTAGAGATTTTATTAAAAGGATTCCTAAACTTAGAGGACGAGGAAAAAACATAAATACAAGTATCCAAAAAGGAGTATTATCAGTTAGTCTCGATTCTTTGAATAAATCTTTCAAATCCGGAGATACAGTTTCTCCTGCAACACTTTTGCAAGCCAATCTAGTTGAAAGAACTTCAGGAGTTATGCCAAGAATAAAAGTACTAGCAACTGGCAAACTAGATAAGAAACTCACCCTTGAAGGTGTATTAGTATCAAAAGGTGCAAAAGACATTATTGAGAAGGCAGGAGGTAGTGTAAAATAAAGACAATGAAGGAATTCAACAACAAATTATCTCTCGTGTTCCAAGACAAGATTTTGAGAGGTAGAATCTTGTTTACTCTTTTTGCACTCGTGATTTTCAGGGTACTTGCCTCAATTCCAATACCAAATGTGGATGAGTTAAGGTTGACTCAATTTTTCTCGCAAAATGATTTTCTAGGACTACTTAACGTATTTTCAGGTGGTGGTCTTTCTCAACTTTCTATTGTTATGCTTGGTGTTGGTCCCTATATTACAGGTTCTATTATCATGCAACTTCTGACGATACTCTCTCCCAAACTAAAAGAGATGTATCAAGAGGATGGTGAGTCTGGCAGAAGAAAATTCGCTCAATACAGTAGATTAGTCACTGTTCCTTTAGCAGTTTTGCAGTCTTTCAGCTTTATTAAAATACTTCAAAGTCAGCAGATCTTGCCTTACTTGTCGCCTTTTTCAGTGACAGTAGATATTTTAGTTATAACAGCAGGATCAGTTCTTCTAATGTGGCTTGGTGAGTTGATCACAGAATACGGTATCGGAAATGGTATTTCTCTAATAATTTTCTCTGGTATTGTGGCCGCTATTCCAACAGAGGCAGGACAACTGTTTTTCGCTTTTGAGGCGAGTCAAATACCAGTTTACCTAGCGTTTGCTGTGATAGCGATACTTGTTATTGTGGCAGTGGTGATAATCACAGAAGCTGAGAGACCCATACCTATTACATATGCAAAACAAGTAAGAGGGAATCGAGTATACGGCGGAACATCGACATATCTACCACTAAGAATAAACCAAGCTGGAGTTATTCCTATAATTTTTGCTCTCTCAATCCTACTCTTTCCTCAAATGATATTGAGATTTATTCAGAACTCTACAAATGAAATATTAAGTTCTATTTCCGGAACAATTCTTACTATTCTAAACAACCAATGGTTTTACGGGATTATGTATTTCTTGCTTGTATTTGTGTTTACTTATTTTTACACTGCTGTTACCTTTGATCCTGACAAGATATCAGAAAATTTGCAAAAAAATGGTGCATTTATTCCAGGAGTTCGTCCAGGAAAGTCCACTTCAGATCACATTTCCAGAATCCTTACACGCTTAACTTTATTTGGAGCTGTTTTCTTGGGACTTATTGCTGTTCTTCCTTTGATTATGAGAGGATTTACTGGCATTACTGCTGTTTCTGTTGGGGGCACAGCGCTACTTATCGTTGTTTCTGTGGTTATAGATCTTGTTAAAAAGGTGGATGCTCAAGTTTCTATACGAGAGTACTAGAGCTTTCAAATCTGGCGAATTTCTTTGTTCTCGACTTCGCTTTCTCTACGCGCAGTACTAGATGTAAGGTCTGGTCGTTCACTTTCTAGTTTTCCTATTTTAAACTATAATTTCTTCATGTCACCAAAAACAATCATTTTATTTGGACCGTCTGGTTCTGGGAAGGGAACACAGGCCAATCTCTTAATAGAGAAGTTAAAAGCAAAAGATGACCGTGAAGTTTTGTATCTCGAAACAGGTCAAAGATTCAGAGAATTTTCAAAAGAAGCATCTTTTGCAGCAAAAAAAACAAAGGAGATTATGCAGAATGGCGGGCTTCTTCCGGAATTTCTACCTATTTGGATTTGGACAGAATATATGATTCGGCATGTTTCTGGTGAAGAGCATATGATCCTTGACGGACTTTCAAGAAGAGCCCACGAAGCCCCTATTTTAGACTCAGCGATGAAGTTTTATGGTAGGGAAAAACCTATTGTTATATCAATTGAAGTAAGTAGAGATTGGTCTAGGGAACGTCTTTTAGGTAGAAAAAGAGGGGATGATAATGAAAAAGATATTGAAAGGAGGATTGATTGGTACTACCAGAATGTTCTACCAGCAATTGAGTTTTTTGAGAAAAATGAATCCTATGAATTTCACTCAATTAATGGTGAACAGACAATAGAAGCTGTACACGCAGATATAGTACGAGCTATTAATTTATAGATAAATGGCAATAAAATTAAAAACAAAGGAAGAAATAGAAATCCTAAGGGAGGGTGGCAAAAGGCACTCGTATATTTTATCTAAAGTGGCAAAAAAAGTTAAACCGGGAATATCAACCCAAATTTTGGAGGATTACGCTAGGGAACTTATTAAAGAAGGTGGGGACTCAGCTGCGTTTTTGGATTACACCCCCAAAGGATCAAAAAGACCCTACCCAGCAGCTCTTTGTGTTTCTGTAAACAACGAAATTGTTCATGGTATTCCAAACGAAGATAGTCTTATTTTACAGGAAGGAGATGTGGTGTCTTTAGACCTAGGTCTCATCCATAACGCACTTATTACAGATAGTGCTGTTACTGTTGCGGTAGGTAAGGTTTCTTCCGAAAACAAAAAACTAATTGAGGACTGTAAAGAAGCACTTTACCTCGGTATAAAACAAGCTCGAGGGGGTGGTCACGTTGGGGATATAGCTGAAGCTATAGGCACATTTGCTCGAAGCAAAGGATATGGGATTTGTTCTGGACTCTCCGGTCATGGGGTTGGTTATAAAGTTCATGAAGATCCTTATGTGCCTAACGAGGGTAGAAAAGGGGGAGGTGAGAAGCTTAAACCTGGTATGGTAATAGCTATTGAACCAATGCTTACACTAGGCACAGACAGAATTGTTTTAGCGAAGGATGGTTATACTTATAAAACAGCAGATGGCTCAAATGCGGCTCATTTTGAGCATACGATAGCCATCACCGACGGTGATCCCATAATTCTCACAAAGTAGTTAAAACTCGTACTCGTCTACATTTTTTTCATCAACAGAATATTTTGCTGCTGCAAAATTTCTTTCTACTCACCTCTTCGTGGGTTCCGTAGATGATGAAAAAAGTTGTAGACTCACTAGTTTATATTGTTCTAGTAAGTGATAAATTTTTGTGGTAACCTGGTAAAG
>JBAQWP010000036.1:0-14419 GCA_049298975.1 Minisyncoccia bacterium | reverse complement strand
CCATAACGTTCCAACTTCTCCCCATCCCCACTATCTAGAAGTTCGTAGTCCTTTGATTTTTCAGTAACAAGAATTTGCATAGCAAAATTGTAACACAAAACTCATCGAATCCATGATTTTTTTCATCATCTACGGAGTCTGTGAAAAAACGAGTAGAAGGCGACTTTATTTTCTTATGAACGAAGTGAATTAGAAAATAAGAAGTGCCCTTGTGGTAATAATTTTCAGCAGAAAATTATTCCGGTGATGAAAAAAGTTGTGGATGAGAGAGAGTTTCCAGATTCCAAAAAGATAATGATTCAATAAAGTTATTTCTATTTCACCCCACTCACTAAAAAAGACACTTGCCTTTCCCTATCATGATCTAGCTCAACTAGCATCACTTCTTGCCACCGGCCCTTTAGAATCTTTCCGCCTTCAACTATGAGTGTGACGGAAGGATGAATCATGAGCGCTTGTGCGTGGGCATGACCATTTATACATTCATTGATTATTCCATTTTCATCTGGTTCGCAAAGATGGGTGTCCCTTTTGCCATATTCATTCCCAACATGTTTAACGTCGTTATGTCCGTAGTCGTGCATGGGACTAGCAAAATTATCTAGAACGTGACGCAAATCAGCTGTGTAACCTATCTCCTCGGATGGGCCGATTAGATTTTTTTCATTTTCGTTTATCCAAATACCGCAGGTTGTGTGGTGAGTTTGAATAACAACACTTCCTCTCTTTACGCCAGAATTTTTTATTTCCATGAGAACATCCTCTGTTATAGTGATGAACTCTTGCCTGTAGCGCGTTTGGTAAGCTTTCGTCGCAAGATATGAAATGTACTCTCCTTTCATTTTGTACTATCTATTTATCCTATATAGATGCCGGTTGGATTTGGT
The DNA here is from genome assembly GCA_049298975.1 of Minisyncoccia bacterium. GTDB lineage: Bacteria > Patescibacteriota > Minisyncoccia > Phycocordibacterales > DATDWN01 > C7867-006. Next base: position 13,532 of record JBAQWP010000036.1, on the reverse strand, counting down.
ACTGTGGCTAGATGAGCAGTTGGTAATTCGTATATATATATTCCAGATGAGTCTTTAAAGAATCTAGGTGTTCTATCTGCTGAATCATTATTCTCGGTGAAATTTTTCTCTGCGTTGTTAAAATACATTCCAGACAAATACCTTATTTCTCCCATAGAAAATCTTTTGTCTTTTTCTTGAAGGTAGCTAACCATTGAAGGATGAACTGTTCCATCACCTTCTCTTATGTCTCGCAAAGAAGTGTGTGCATTACCAGCAACTAAAATCGTAGGTAGATCCTCTGAAGTATGCCCAATAATCTCCTGGGCCATTACCTCATCGCGCTTTACCCAACTATCCTTATCATCAAAAAAGAAAATAGAGTCGACTAGACCTTCGGCCTTGATCTTTTTCATCATATTAAAATAGCCGGAGATTATTCTTCCATCACAACTATTCATGATGCTTGTGAAATCTAAGACATTCTCAGTGTTAAAAAGCTCAACAACCCTGGCCATATCCTTATCCCATTCAATACCTAATTGTCTAAACTTAAATCTTTTTATTAGGGTATAAACAATAGAAGGGTTTTCTTTTACGCCATGAACCTCACCTAATGCAAAAACATTACCAGCGACAATGTCGTCCACAAGAGAGTTAACCGCATCTTCATCAAAAGCAGTAGGAATCTCAGAAACTGATTCCACAATCGCCGCTTCAAATGCCTCCTTTTCCTTAACTAGATTTCTTTCACTTCTGTCTGTGTCCATGAGAAAGATTATACCAGAAGTAAAACTTTTAGATATATTGTTTTACACTGTTAAGTCAACCCTTGTGGATTGCTTGCCATAAATTGGCCCCTCATATATTACATAGTCAACTTTGTGGAGTATCTCTTCTGGCACATCCTCCAAGCTTTCCATGTTTTTCTGTCCTGTAATGTTTACTGAAGTCGTTACGAATGGAATACCGGCTTCCGAAACTATCTCGGCAAACCAGTTGTTAGGGATACGAACACCTGGCAAAGCATCAAAAAATACATTTGGGGCAACAACCTCCTTATTACTTTTATTAAAAATTAAAGTATAAGGGCCAGGAAGAATATCCAGGGCATCTTCTTTTTTAAATGAATAGTGGTCTATTATCCACTCTTTACTTGGAGCAATCACCGAAAATGGTTTTGCTTCCCTATTTTTTATTTCTCTAAGTTTTTTCACTGCGTCCGGATTTGTTGCATCACAACCCATTCCGTAAATAGTGTCTGTAGGGTAAATGAAAATCTTCCCTGCCTTAATAGCAGAAATTATTTCTTCTTTTATATCGAGGGTTTGTTGCTTATTTAGAAGTTGCATATTATTTCTTGACTAAGACAAAAATTGTAAGGTTCATTTTACTATCTTGTAAATTATTTCTCATAATTTTCAGATTATACATTTTAAGGAAAGGTGGAACAGTAAATTAATTTATTCCTAGAAAATTATAGAAATTAGTTATACTCGTTGAAGCACTAAGAGGACGTAAAGGAAAAGCCTGTAAAATCTCTTCTTCATTTTTAGCCCCATCTAAAGACTCAATAAATTCTTTAACCTTTTCTGGCCTAATCTCGGTATTCCTATCTAAAAACTGACCCCATATAGAAAATCCTTGGTATTTAGAATCATATTCTCCTAAATTGGATGTGTATTCCGGAGGAAAAATATCTCTATACTTCTTAACATTGTACAACCAAGAACCACCTTTTACCTTTTCCATGTCAGGGTGATTCTTTTTTATATATTCAAACATCTGACGAAGTTCTTGTCTTCTTTTTTCCGTATCACCAAGAGGGCTGCCGGGGGTTTGCTTAGGATCAAAATGTATGTGAACAATTTTACTATCTGGATCATAATCATACCTAAAAAATCCAAAAGTTAAACGTTCCTTGTCAGTTTGAATTCTTCTATCTTTAAAACGCAAATAAAATTGATAAGTATAGTTAGTCAGATCTTGCTCTTCTATTCCCGAAATAAACTCCTGCCAGAAAGGATTACTTGAGTCAGGCTTGCCACCACCAATCAATCTCTTATACAGATTCGTATTATTAAGTAAAACATCATTAATAGGTCTTCCAGAAATTTCGGATAATTTTCTGGCCAATTTTATCTGTATGTCAAAAAACTCTCGTGGATATCCTTTAGATTCCTTGCCTTTACTTTTTTTATTTTGGTCTGGTAATTCAGAATTTGATTCGGTCATGTAATAAGTATACCTGTTCAATTCCAGGGAGCCTATAAATTCGCCAGTTTATTAAGCTTAAATAATTTTTTCTAATTCAATGGGGTGCCGTAGTAGAGGATGTTAGAACTGTGTTTGAGAGAAGGAATGATACCTCAATCTACATTCCTTCGTTTAATTATAGCTTAAAATAATTTATTTTCTAAAAATCTTTTAAGCTCTGTTGGAGAATGAACTCTTATAACATGTTCCTGGCTAATACCTTTCAGTGCTTCTTCAATAGGCCCTCTTTCTTTCCGTTTAAATACTACTTTAAGAAATTCTAGACTAAAACGCTCTAACGCATCCTTATCAAGTTCCGGTCGACTTTCCTTGCGATGTTTAAACCACCTACGAATTACTCTCCAAGAGCACAACAAACCTGAATAATCGAGATAAATAATTAAATCAGCTCTTTTTAATCTCTCGGCCATTAGACCATCAACATATCCCTCAATAATCCATGTATCTTTCTTGATAAGTTCCTCGTGTTTTATCAGATACTCCTCTTCTGGAATAGCTTGCCAATTTCCCTTCCAAAAAAGTTGGTCCATGTGATACAGGGGAAGTCCTGTTTTCTTTTCAACTAATTTAGAGACTGTACTCTTTCCTGACCCACTAATACCAACAATAGCAATCCTGTTCATGGGGAAAGTATATCAAAAGGTTCTATTTCACGTTAGGGTCTGTTTTATAATGGCTAGTCAAAGCCATTGAATATCATGGGTGCCGTAGTAGAGGATGTTAGAACTGTGTTTGAGAGAAGGAATAATACCTCAATCTACATTCCTTCGTTTAATATTATACCTTACTTAAAGTGAGACTCCTTTCTCTAGGAGAATTGTTTTCACCGTACCAAGTAACTTTGCTCCAGCTTCATCACTAGCAGATACCCCTCGCTCCACAAATTCAATTCGTCCTGATGATGAATTTTGAATTAAATCTGCAATAACACGAGCTGTTGCATCAGTTATTTTCACATCAGTTTTGAAGTTCCTTTTATGCCAATAAATTAGTTCGGTTAAAATTTGAGTCGGTACCCAATTTTCATAAAAAACTGGCTCACCTACTGATTCCCCCACAACAGCTTTAATGGTTTCTTTTTTATCCACAATAGCTTGAAGTAATCTTCTATTACCATCAATAACGACAAGCTTATCTTCTTTCTGAACAACAAAAATTGAGGATTCATCACGAGGTGCAGAGTCAGATTGTTTTTCCTTTAATATCTTTATGGTTTCTTCAAGTAGCTCTGAATTTTCTGGAAGAAAAATCTGTTCCTTTACTGATGATACTTGTTCTGAATTATTTTTTAGTGACGCAACAACTCCAAATTTGCCTCCGAACCAGAGTTCATCTAAAGATACATCTTTTTCAACCCATTTGATATTGAGTGAGGTAATTAATGGCACCAAACTTTTTAAACGAAAACCCATAGACATACCATGAATTCCGTTCCAAAAATTACGGATTGAGAGTTTATCCCACCATCCATCTATATCATTATCAATTAAAGCAAGTGCACTCTCATCTCGTATGCTTGGAAGTAATTTTCGTAATTCGTGTTTGGCAAAACGCACAGCAATCTCCCTCCTAATTGGTTCATGGAGATGAGGAAGGAATTTTTCTGAGTCTTGCACCATACTCAAATTATATCAGGATAGAACTAAAAAATCCCCGCAGTGTAAGGACTTTTTAGTTAAATTCATCGCAGGGTGCCGTAGTAGAGGATGTTAGAACTGTGTTTGAGCTTAAAAATGACGCTACAATCTACATTCCTGACTTACAACCTCTGACATTGGTATAAGGATTATAGCAATTTTTGATAGGTTTGCCGAAAATGATATACTGCCTTTATGAAAACGTATGCTTTTATAGACGCATCAAATCTATTCTATGGAGGAGAGAAATCTCTTGGTTGGAAGATTGATTATAAAAAACTCCTTGGTTACTTAAAAGAAAAATATGATGTAAGTCGTACATTTTACTTTGGTGGAGTTGAGATACACAATTTCAAGTATGATTACCAGAAAGATGATACTGTTCCGATTACACAACTTGAAAGCTATTTGCAGGAACTCATCAAAACTAAAGGTAAGGAATTAAATGAAGCAGAGTTACTTCTTCTTGGTAGACATTTGCAACGAGTACGTTTCTATCAAAAGTTATTGGAGTTTGGTTATCGCCTCTATTTGAAACCAGTAAAAATGTACAACCAAGATGACGGGACAACCAAACGCAAAGCAAACTGCGATGTTGATATGGCATTTCACCTTATGAAAGAAAGGGATGAGTTTGAACGAGCGGTGGTACTTTCTGGAGATGGAGACTTTCTACCAGTACTTAAATATCTCAAAGAGTGCGATAAAGAAGTCATAATACTTGGTAGAGGTAACAGGACAGCGAAAGAAATAAAGCAGTTTGCAGGTAGTAATTTCAGAGACTTTGAATACTTGAGAGAACAGATAAAAAGAGAGGAAAAACAATAGATAAAACGAAAGGCACCCATATAGGATGCCTTTCACGTTTAGTTCCTAAAGTATAACCCTATCAATATGAAAGTCAATCCCTTTGTATAGAACTAAAAAATCCTTAATGAGTAAGGATTTTTTAGTTAAAAACTTCCGTTGGGTGACTAGAGAGAATCGAACTCTCGTTATCGACGCCACAGGTCGAAGTCCTACCACTGAACGATAGCCACCATCATCTTCAAAACAAATTTGAAGGTTAACAATTTATAACAGAAAAAATAGAAAAAATCTAGGCCGCTTGCTTCCTTCTCCTTAAATATAGCCAAGTAAATAATCCGAATACAAAAGCTAAGACAGCTAGCTGAATCCATGATTCGAGTGACTCAGACTTTTTTAAAAATCCCCCGAGTATCGATATGCCACTATAACCAAAGTAGATGTATATAAAATCCCTAACAATAGAGCCTAGAAATGTCGATACTATAAATAATTTCAATGGAATCTTAAGTATCCCCCCTCCAATAGAGACGACTGAACTAGGAATAATCGGAAGTGCCCTCATTAAAAACATAACCAAATAGTCCCGATACCCACCATTCAATTTTTTGCCAAATGATTCTATGTCTTCATGAGTTACTCCGAAAAATTTCTCTAGTATTCCAGAGAAATAATCTTCAACCTTATCGGAAACAAAATACACAAAAAGTGAACCGAGTAACTTACCAAGCGATCCTAATAAGGCCAAAAATACTAGATAATAAATTGTTTTTTCTTGAAGCGCTGCGAGTGATCCAGTAACTATCATAACTGCCGGAGAAGGAATGGGTGCAATAATTTCCTCTACCACAGAAGCAACCGGTGCAAATATTTCCAACGGCACATAATTTGAAAGTGATATTAAAATTTGTTCTAGTTGTTCAAACATACAAAATGTGTTTTATCTAATGCCTAGGTTTATTTGTTATATTGTTCGTGCACTGGAGAGGACTCGGTCGTTACACGACCAGTACCCCAATTGGATTTTTTATTTCTTAAAATCATAAAAAATCTCAATTGGGCTTCGAGTCCTCGAACAAAGTCTCCCAGACTTTGTTCGCCCCTCGCTGTGCTCGGGAGAGGACTCGAACCTCCACACCTTACGGCACACCCACCTCAAGGGTGCTTGTCTACCAATTTCAACACCCGAGCAATGAGTGCAGTATAGTGAAGATTAGTTATTATTTCAATCAATAACAAAATTACGCTGCCTGACTCTGATATTCTTCTGACTCGTAAAGATGAACTTCCTCTGGCTGTTTTTCTCCAAACTGCCTTATGGTGTCTCGGACGGTATCAACCACAGCAAGTTTTATCGAGTCAGGATCTTGATCTAGAACATCTAGTCCCCTATCTGGCGGCCAAAGTACTCCAATATTTACTCCTTGAGTTTTTTTAAACTCTTCCATCATCTTTCTTAATTCACCAGAGATTTTTGCAAACTTTTTAAATGTTCCAATACTTGTTGAGTTAGGCAAGTGTTCAAGCCAACTGCTGGATTCTTTGAATTCTTCAAGATTTCGAAATGGGATGTTAGGTAGAACCAAGATGTCTGTCGGCTCAAATTCATCAATTAATTTTTGAAGCTGTAGTGAACCAAAGCTTCCATCTTCCATGAGTTTTCCGTTTACCATAGTTCCTGGAGCTCGCAGAAGTCTGACGTTCATGGAAGCCTTTACTGCACTTATCATATCTAGCTCACCAGACTCACCCACAGCTGTCTTTACGTTTATAAGCTCAGCCTCTGCACCATTTACCGGTGTAGCCAATGCATAGATTTCGGTTGGTAAATTTCTTATTCTGTCTTCGTTAATCGCTTTCTTGCCTTTCCTCATTGCGTTTTCGACTACGGTGACATTCATTATCTGTGAGATTCGTTTTGGCCTAACATCCACAAATTCTTTCGTAGTACATTCCTCATAATATATTGAGGTACCACGATAAGTTGATTCTGGGCCGTCAGCATAGTAAATGAGATCATCTTCACCAGCGGAAGAACCAACGAGAACATCAACCTTATCAGCAGTAATGCCCATTTCATTTAATGCAATAACTTGTCCTGCACCATATGGCCCTCGGAGACCTCCGCCTAGTGCGTATATAAGAAGTCTTTTTGGTTTACCCTCCATTTCCACACTATCACGCCTACCCTTAAATGCCTCAATCACTGGTTTAAGCGCCTCATCCCATTCACGACGTTCCAGATCCATTCTTCTATTTAAGTCCGCATTTTCTCTTTCTGCCTGCTCCTGCATCACGTATTCCTTACTAACTTTTTTGGGTCTACTTTTCTTATCATTTTCAAGAACATGTTTATCAACAAGTTTTTCCCAACCCTTCCTATTATTGTGTCTTTCTGCCATTCCAGCAAAACGATCTTGATAAAATTTAAATTCTTTTGCTGAACTACCGGTATCAGACAAATCAGGCTCGACTGGCTGTGAAGCGGACTCACTAAGATCTACAGACTCATTTTGTGATGATCCCTCAGGACTCTCTATCATATAAAATAATTATATACATTTGGAAAGTTATAGTCTATTTTTTAAATCAAAAAAACTCCCGTTAAATTCTTGACTGGGAGTTTTTTTGATTATTCTGCTTTTGTTTCTTCTGCGACTGGAGTTTCTACTACCTCATCCTTTTGCTCTTCGTAGGCTACAACTTCTGGAAGAGCTCGGATATTTCTCATTTGTCTTCGGATTTCCTTAGCGGCCTTGTCTCTTACGTGATACAACTTTGCTCGTCTAACCTTTGATCTCTTAACTGTCTCAATAGAATCAATCATTGGAGAATATAGTGGGAAAATTTTCTCAACCCCTACTCCAGATGCCACACGTCTTACTGTAAATGTTGCTCCTGCTTCTTTACCATGCTTTACTGCAATAACTAGGCCCTCGAAAGCCTGAAGTCTAAGCTTTCCTTTTTCAACGATTCTCTGTTGTACGCGTACAGTATCACCTGATCTAATATCAAGTGTTTTTCTAGCTGCCTTATTTACTGGCGCTAAAACTATCTTTTCTAGTACTTCTTTCGCTTTTGGTGGCGTCATATTGCTGTTTAATTAATGTAGAGAGACTAACACAAGATTCACTGTTCTGCAAATTACTAGGGGCCTCCACTAAAAAATATACAGTGCTAATCCCGTTCAGAATTTATCAGTTTCATGGCGTTTTGAAAGTCCTCAGGATAAGGAGCGGATACTGTGTGAGTCGTGCCATCAAGTCCAGTAAAGGTAATTTCCTTGGAATGGAGCGCGACTCTATTAAAACCTAGTGACATTTCTCTGTTTGGCGCGTACAAACTATCACCCACCAGAGGATGATTTATGGCCTTCATGTGAACACGGATCTGATGAGTCCTGCCAGTTTTTGGAGAAAGTTCAATCAAACTAAAATCTTTATTTTTCGTCAGCACCCTATACTCTGTAACTGCATCTCTCATCTCTCCCCTTGCTCCTCTTTGGGCAGACCACTTACGAAAATCTGAACTACTTCTACCAATGGGTCGATCTACCACACCGTCCGCCCTTACTTCACCAAACACAAAAGCTTCATATTTTTTCTGAATCTTGTGATTCTGAAATTGTTTTTTTAGACTTTCGAATGATTCTTTTGTTTTGGCAATAAGCATAACTCCAGAAGTTCCTCTGTCTAACCTATGAACTATTCCTGAACGAAGTATTTCATTTCCATGACTATCCCTGCCCGGCTCGCCCACATCTTTTATTTTTGGATAATTTTCAACCAACCAATCAACTAGATTTGCTTCCTTTGTCTTTCCATCACTGTGAACTACAAGCCCAGCTGGCTTGTTTATTGCAACCACGTCATTATCTTCATATAAAACTGATGGCTCCTGCATTGAAAGTTAAAATTAGAAATTGATTTACTTACCCATTCTTCTTTCCCTGTCACTAAACTCCTTAATAATTGATTCAAGCTCTTCCTTTGAAAAATCTGGCCAAAGGGTTTTTGTAAAAAAAAGTTCACTGTACACTCCTTGCCAAGGTAGGAAACCAGAGAGTCTCATCTCACCAGAGGTTCGAATAATAATATCTGGATCTGGCATAGGAAAAGTTTGAAGGTGCTTATTAAAATATTCCTCGTTTATTTCTTCCGGTGTTGGATTTGCACTAACTATTTTTTTTACAGCAGAAAGTATCTCGGCTCGACCGCCATAGTTAAGTGCAAAATATATATGTGGCCCAGGATTGTTTTTAGTCTTTTCTTCCGCATCAGCTAGTATTTTTTGCAATTTTGGTGAAAATTTTGTTAGGTCTCCAGCAAAATGCAAAACTCCTCCCTCTTTGTTGAAGTGATCAAATTCTTTACTTATGAACTCCCCAATAAGGTTTAAAAGGTACGAAACTTCCTCCTCCGATCGCTTCCAGTTTTCGGTTGAAAATGTAAAAAATATTAAATGTTTTACCCCCAAATCTCTTGCCCAAGTAGTAACTTTCTTTAGCGTCTCTCCCCCCGCACGGTGACCCTCTAGTGGAGAAATGCCTTTATCCTTTGTCCATCTTCGATTGCCGTCCATTATTATTCCCACACAGTTAGGTATTTTCAAATTTTCACTCATTTTTGAAATGATACACTATGTAAAAGAATTATTCTACAAAGCTCGTGTTGATGGGTCGCCCGTCACCAATTCTTTTATTTTTTCCATCCAACCTGTGATAGTGAGAAAAAGCTTTGTGTCACAAACACTAACATCAATAGTGCCATATGGTAGTTTGTTCCTTTTTTGTAAACTTGAAGAGCTTGCTTTTGTATAAGTCTTATAAAATTGACTCCTAGGAATCCCGGTTATTTTTGACCAATACTTTTCTGTTTTTTCTACATCCGCATGTGAAAACGTGTGAATATAACCTCGAAACTTACTCTCTTCGACACCACAAACTTCCCTAAAAAATCTCATCATAATTTTTATCACAGACGGGTCGCTGTTTGACAGCCTGGCAGTTCCTCTTTCCGTCTTTCCACCTTCTCCAAGATACAAGATGATGCCAATTAATTTTAATTCTCCTTTGGATATCGATTTGTAATCCTCTTTTGCCTTATCAAAAACAATTTGCCTTTTAGACTGCTCGTTTATCAAGCGTGTAAGTCTTCTCTTTTCAATTGATTCCAAACTTCTACCCCTTTCAGATAATTTTTTCTTTTGCGTTTTTGTAAGCACAATATCCCTTACCCATAGACTTACGCTTGATTTAGTAAAACTTAACTCCTTTACAATTTGACTAATCGAGTAGCCTTTTTTGCGCAACTCTCGAGCCTTATTTTTTTCTACTAGTTTCATGTGTAGAGTATATTATACTAGGCATATAGTTTAAGAGTCTACTTATCAACACCTTGAATAATAATCATTTTTGGGATATAAATTAGTCATGCGCGATTAGCTCAGTTGGTAGAGCGCGTCATTTACACTGACGATGTCGCAGGTTCGAGTCCTGCATCGCGCACAACAATCCGCGTAAGCGGATTTTGTCGACGATAAGAAAGTGCTAGTAGCACTTTCGTCAGGGCTCGAAAACCTGTGATAGTTTTTGTGAGTAGAACGAAACAAGAAACAGAACAGGTGTACAGAATTTGTAAAATTCGAGTCCTATTCCCCACACCCTAAGGAACCCTCGGTACTTTATTTGCATCCCCTACACTCTAACGTATAATGTTTGTGTATTAATGATTAACTTAAACAAAAATGACAAACAGACAATACTTTTTAGAAAAATTTAAATCAGAACTGCCGGTTTTTATGAGGGTGTTTAAGGCAGTTGAAGCAACGCCTAAATCCAAACATGGACACAGACATGATCCAAAAGGAAAAAGTGCTCTAGAACTCATGTCTCACACTTTTGCTATGGAAGGTGGATCCCTTGTGGACATAGTTAAGAAAGGTGAAGTTGATTTCTTTGCTCGAATGCAAAAACCACTTCCGAAAACAATAAAAGACGCTTCGAAAGTTTTCGAGAAAGAGTATAAAAAAGTAATTTCTCATATTTCCAAAATGAAAGATGCTGAATGGGAGAAAGGAAAGGCGGAAATGATGTCCGGAAAAAAGGTAGAATGGGCTACAACTAAAATGGATATGATGTGGGGTATGCTTTTTGACATGGTCCACCATCGAGGCCAACTATCTACATATATAAGACCGATGGGAGGAAAAGTTCCATCAATCTACGGTCCATCAGCCGACACAAAATAGAAACTGGAGTAAGGATTATTTTTTAGAATAAAAAAGTAGTGACTCTGAAAAAAGGGTTTTCTAATACAATAAAATGTGTTAGTGTTTTGTGTGTTAGTAATAATAAGCTCTCGTAGCTCAATGGATAGAGTAGAGCTCTTCTAAGGCTTTGATGTTGGTTCGATTCCAACCGAGAGCACCATATGAAAAATCCAGAATACGTTCTGGATTTTTCTGTGCTCTCGGTTGGGATCGAACAAGAAAGGGGTCGGGAAAACATCTGTTTTCCCGTGGAGTAAGGATTGGGAAAACCGTGGGTTTCCCAGGAGTGAGATATCCAGCCATGACCACAAGCTATTTCAAATATATTTATAGCGAAGGATCGCCAGGACCGTTTCCGTTCCTTATTACTTTTAAATTACTTGCTCTTTTATTTATATCTGAGACAACACTACTTAGAAGATTTGTATTAAGTTTTATTTCAGACTCATTTTTAACGGAATCTTTAGTTATAAATTCATCATTATTTATTTGATTATAAATATAGAAAGCATATATTGCATAAAATAATACTAGGGCATTTGCCACCAGAAACATAAAAGACCAATCTTTGCTAGGGTTAAGACCTCTATTTTCATAAGAAATTTTGTTTGATCTTAAAAATTTTAAGCTGTCCTTTACTCTGTATAATATATTTTTCATATTATTTATATTTCAAAACCCTTATCTCGAAATCTGCTGTCCATAGCGAAGGACCTAGATTTATCCCCTCACCTAGACCAGAATCACGACTGTTACTTAAACTAAATGAATTTATCTTTACCTTATATGGCATAGACTCCAGCTCTGACATAAATCTATATATACCAAACCATGAACCTTTGGTGCTTGATCGTATTTTGAGAAAAGCGAGAGTTGAGGAAGCTTGCTTTGGGTCAACCTCATCAGAAATATTATCATTACTAATTGTAAGATTGTTGTTCCGAGCAATTGATTCTACTTTTTCAATAAAACTGACAACCCCACCGGAATCAACTACAGAGCTTCTAGCTTTTTTTATATCTGACTCAAGATTTTGTAACTGCTTCCTGGCAGATGAAGCATACGCTTCACGATTTGATTCTGAGGAAATATAGTTTAGCAACTCTGCATTGGCTGTATTCTTTTTAACAATATCTTTATATAGAAAAACGTAACCAGCAAAAAGTACGATTATACTTACAACAAGAACAAGCATTATTATTTTATGTGTTAATAAAACTTTCATTTTTTTTCTGAAATAATAATGTTCATAGCAAAATCTATATCCCTATCCTTGGCGTAATTTGATATTGGCAGATCCACCGATTTAAGTGAGTCTATGGTGTCGAGATTTTTTTTAAAATTAACTAAAGATTCTCTAGTTGCAGATATCCCTCGCAGGGTGGCTGTGGCGGTAGTGCTACCAGTAGATGTGTAGGAAAACTGAGTAATTTTAATTGAGTTAGTTTTTTTATCCAAAATTGCATTGAACACAGGACTTACTTCTACATAATCGAGAGACTTATCTATTATTCCCAATTCGTTATTTATAGATTTAATGATTGGCCTAACCATGTTGGAATCAGAATCATCTTTATTTTTATCAATCTCCTCAACCCTAGCTTTATTATCGTCCAACTTTATATTTGAAATTATCCAAGAAGGGAAAATAAATACAACAAAAGTTACCTCTAGTGAGAAAACAAAAAATAAAGCTACGATAAGCCTTCTAAGATTGTACTCTTTTTTTACATCAGATTTTAAACTGTCGGGTAAAAGATTGAACATTTTTATATTAGAGTTTTTTCAGGCAATGCCAAGCCGATCGCAGGAGCATATTTTAAAGAATCATTAAAATTAATCTCTGGAACTGTTTCCTCCAGATTAAAAATATTAGACCAAACATTTCCAAGGGATGTTTTTGTGTGGTTATTGGCGGACAAATGAGACACTACTTCCTCTTTTGCTCCTTCTCCAGAGAGAATTATTTCAGATATTTTTCTGTCATCCCTGTCAACATTCTCCTTCAATAAATGCCAGTAACTAAACAACCTTTTAACCTCCTGTGAAAGCTGATCCAATCCGTCAGAACCATTGCCTTTTAATTGTATGGTCGAGGTAAAATGTACGATCCTGCCCACAACCACATATAAGCTTACTTTCCCTTGGTTATGATGAATAATAAGCACAGTCTCATTACTACCTTCCTTTATTAGAGAGCTGGCTATTGCTTGGGACTCAATCTGAAGAGATAGCATTTTAAGTCCCGAGCCTTGAATTGATTCAACGTAGGAATCTACAACAGATATTGGCAGTGAGGAAACCACTATATCCAACCTCTCCTTTTCAATATTCTCCTTTATTTTGTAATCAAAAATAAGTTCACCTGGTGGAACTGGTACGTTTTCCTCCATTTTTGCCTCAATAGCATTTTTTACTTCTTTTCTGGAAACAATTGGAATTTTTGCAGTAAAAAGATACCCTCTTTCCTCAGGAAGTGAAACTTTTACAAATTCTAGTCTCAAATCATTTTTAATATCTATCAATACTTTCTTTATCTCTTCGGTATCGTTTATTAGACCT
>JBAQWP010000035.1:0-4434 GCA_049298975.1 Minisyncoccia bacterium | reverse complement strand
CCACGCATCAATTTTCTCTGACACCTTAGAACTTGTAATAGCTTCGACAAACTTTCTTTCCGGCTCGTGCTTTGTAAAAACTAGACTTAGCGGTGTTTTAAGACAATAATGGTTTACTTCCCTGCTTGCGCTCCGAGGCAAACTTTCGTCTTCAATTATTTCTTTAAGTATGTCTACCTGCTCTTGCTCACATTCGTTTATAAAATCATCAGAGTAAAATACTGTCGAGCCTTGTTTAACAGAGCCAATCGCAATAGTTTCTTTTTCTAAATCTTTTGTGCTTAATTTTTTTGGTTTTTTAACTTTTCTATCAAAAATAACCGTTGATCCTCTTGTTCTAAATAATGTTTGAAAAGAACTAAATATACGACTCGCATTATCTTCAGTTAGCAAACCACTCTTAATCCCGACTCTGCGCATGGACTCCTTAACATACTCTCTGACCTCATTTTCTGGAGGTAGGTTTTCCTTCTGATAGGTACCCTTAGGAAATCTTATTTTTGCCTCAAAGTCCCTGGTCTTGAATGTTTCAATTATTTTATCCACCACCTCATCAATAGTTAGGGTTTCTTTTTCTATATTTGTTGTCTTGCGAATAATTCCACCCTTTAGATCCTCATATTCCACCTCTCTATCATCATGCTCAATTTGTGATACAAGCTTAGTGTATCCTTTTGAGTAATCAAACTCTTTAGTATCAGATTTAGCCTTAATTTCCCTTTCTTCTTTTGTAAAATCAACATTGTATATTTCAAAGTGATATTTTGCTCGTTTCTCATTAATTAGTGGGTTACTAATCAACCTAACTTCTACTTCCAAAATCTCATCAACAAGTCCTCTAATATTTTTACTCCAAGAATCGTGATTAAAAACCCTAACCTTAGGTTGTGGGGATTTGTACTCTTCCGGCACACGTAATCCTCTACCCAAAACTTGCGCAATTAAAAGCTTTGAATTAAAAGCTTTTTCCTCCATCGGCACTATCTGAAACACATTTTTAACATCCCATCCTTCAGTGAGCATGGACACCGAAACAATCCACTGCACTGGATTATCCTTGTCATCAACTCTTTTCAATTCCAAAACATTTTTTTTATGGTCTTTGTGAGAAGTAACAATCAAAACTTTTTTCTCCACAGCTTTACGAGTAATTTTCTCTTTTTTTTGAAGAAAATCTATTAAGTCTTCAGCTAAAACTTTCGCTTTTGAAATATCTTTTGTAATTAAAATTGTAAGAGGTTTAATAAGTCTGTATTTTTTGATAAATTCATCATGGTTGTCGTAAATTTCTTGAAATTTTTCATTTTTATCTGTTGTGTCATCTTTAACAACATAATCTATAGACTTAACCATCCTATCATTTACCGCATCCTTAATTGAATATCGATATATAACATCATTAAAATACTCGTCATCCTTATAAGCAGTCCCCGTTAAGCCAATGATATATTTGAAATCAAAATCTGGATTCATGAGAAAATTTTTCCACTTTCTTATATCTTGCTCATTTGACGAATTGTAAACATGATGAACTTCATCATTAAGAACTAAAACGCGTTGCCCGCCATTTTTTAAACTATCATTAATTGACGATCCGGTTCTTTCGTAAACAGCATGAATATTTTCTACACATATGTCACCATTTTTAATGGTAAGGTTCGCATCAATAATTCTTGGGTTCTTAAAAACAGCTCCATCAGGTAGTGAATTTTTTATTTTATTATCACCAGAAAGTTTCTCAAATTTTTCCTTTAATCCCGACTCGATTGTTACAGAAGGACATAAAACTAAAACCTTGTCCACCAAACCAAGCCCGAGCATAATTTGTGCCACACCATAAATGACATAACTTTTACCCGAGCCTGTTGCTAAGTCTATAACTGCAGCAAGTTTATAAGGCAACGGTAAATTTTTTTGATAGTCCGTTACATTTTTATATCTTTTATGTAGTTCTTCATTTTTTTTAAAATTATCCTCAACTAAATCCTCAATAGATGCATACTCTCCGGAAGCTAAGAAGATGACTGCATTTATAATGGCCTCTTTTTGGTATTCACGATCACCACAAAGCACATCGATAAAATTTATCCAATTTTTTAAGTTTAATACAGAAGGATTGTAATTCTGCTTTACTTGCAAAATCAAATCCTGTGTTTTATATATTTTTATTCCGTCTTGCATAATATTAAATTTTAAAAACTTCCCGAAATTCATTACCGTAAATATCGATATAAATTACCATGATCCTGCTACCACAATCTTTTTTTAAGAATTCTCTTAAAATTTCCTTTTGGTTTTTTAATTCTTGTCTTATCTCTTCTCCACTCTCATCATCTTCCCCTTTATTATTATGTATTAAATCTTGTGCAAAAAAATAATTAGTCAACATAAACTTTTCATCATCATAGTTTAGATCCACAAGTAACATAGCTAGGCTCTCAAAGTTTTTAAGCTTTTCTCCGGTTTCATCTTGTGAGTATGCTGATTCAAACTTGCTCACTTTTAAAACAACCCTGTCTTTACTTTTTTTAATTTCTGACTTCACTTCTGGTTGACGCATAAAATGAAAACCGATTGCATCATCCAAATCATTGATTTGATTTTTACTCTGTGGTTGCCTAAACTTTTTAAACTGAACCTTGTGTAGTTCTTTAATAATTTGATATGGAACCTTAAGAAAGTAGTACCTCACATTACCGATTTGATAATAATCACTAATAAAATTTACATTGTTAGCAGGAACTATGATATAAAACCTACCATCAATTTTACTACCAACATTTTTGTGTAATTCCTCAAGATAAACCTCATCGACACTCGCTTTTCTCAGCTCCCAATAAGGAAAAATCTTCACATAAAATTCTCTCTTTTTTCCGTCAATTCCTACCCCTCCAATAGTTTTTGTCTTTACTTCTTCAATTTCAAACAAATCTTTCACGAAGTTAATATACTCATCTTTTTGCAAGGCAAAAACTTTACTCAAATCATATAATCCTGATGCCGCAACAGCAAAGGGGTTAGCGGAATTATTGTATTTTTTATTTACATTTTCTAGATCCTTACTTTGGTCTAACTCCAGTAGTCTTTTTTGTATGGTGTATATAGATAATTTACCTATATCACAGACCAACCATCTTCGCCCCATCTTTTCTGATACAATAGCGGTCGTCCCACTACCAGCAAAGAAATCTATTACCAGATCACCGACATCCGTACAAGACTGAATGACTCTTTGCAATAAAACTTCTGAGTTTTCAGTTGGATAACCACTTCCAAAAGAATAACTTGGAATATCCGTCCAGTTTGATTCCAAAACCTCCTTATCACTAGTGAGGTACTGAATCATCATTAGTTGTTTTTTATCATAAACATCAACATAGCTCTTTTCAACAAGCCTTATTCTCCCCAAACCATCAAGCTCCTCAAGCCTTTTCTGAGAAAAGGTCCAATGTCTACCCTTAGGTGCAACAAGAATATTTCCTTTATAAGAAATTGAGTGATTATTATTATTTTCTTTTGGTGAGTGTGCGTTTATCCAACTGATTTTTTTATTTCTATCAATATAAATTGGCTTAATTCTTGAATTATCACTTTTTGAATACAAAAACAAAAACTCTGTAGATGGGTTAAATCTTTTATCAATAGCACCTTGCTTATTAGCTTTATTAATCAATATCTCATTTCTGAAATTTTGCTTACCAAAAACTTCATCCAAAACGATTTTTATTTCAAATCCAAAATTATACGCTTGCCGTACACATATAAACCCGTCTTCATGTAACAATTCTTTTGCAATAATAAGCCTTCTTCTGACAAATTCAACAAAGTCCGATCCTTTTCTTTTTGCGCTGTAACCTTTTTGACCGCTACTTCCCTCATACTCATCACCAGTACCAAAAGGAGGGTCTATATAAATTAGTTTTACCTTACCTTTTACTTTATTTTTAATTAATGAATCCCTATTATCGTTCAAAGTTTTCAATATCTGCAAATTATCACCAAAGACTAAAAGGTTCTGCCAGTTTTTATAAAATTTTTTTTGTTTTGTGTCACTAAAAATCTTCTCGATCTGAAGTGGTACTGGCTTAGCCTCTTCATTATCAGCTAAAACATCTTCTTTTCGCATTTTTCCAGAATAAACAAGCTCATACTCTTTTTGTTTAGTCGGAAAAATAGCATACTTATATACGTCGGGGATTTCTTTACCGCTTTTCAAGCATTCAATTAAAAAATCAATATCCTGCTTGTTAATTTTGTGATTCATGATACTTTTTTACCTAAAACATAAATAAAAACGCCTTAATTTCCTTAACATAATTTGGCATAAATATACCATAAAGTAACAGTTTTTTCTATGGTGATAAAGGTTTAATATTTAAAAGCCTATTTTTTTTAAAAGCATTACATCTTCTGCACGACAGGACTAAATTATTC
>JBAQWP010000034.1:0-6116 GCA_049298975.1 Minisyncoccia bacterium | reverse complement strand
GGGCGAAACTGCAAGTATAGAAGGTTCTCGATTAAGAGCATCAGCATCGCGTTGCTGTAAACTTGTAATAATAATTCCTTGAGCCGATGCGGGAGGAGAAAATCCCTCACCACTTGGAGCACCAGGTGTCACAATGATTAGATTTGATCCGATACTTTGGACTTGTCCCAAAATAAGACTTTGAGCAGACTGACCGATCGACATAAGAATAATGACCGAAGAAATACCTATAACAATACCGAGCATCGTCAAAATCGAACGCATCTTACCACGTGTTAAACTTCTCGTTGAGGTTTTGTAAGCGTCTCTAAAAAGCATGAATTTATTTTAAATTACCGTGACGGTGATGACGGTTAGCGATAACTGCCTTATCACTTTCAACTACTCCATCTTTAATGTTAATAATTCGATTGGCAAATTCAGCGGTCTGCGTTTCGTGAGTTACCAAAATTATAGTGCGACCTTTCGCATGTAAAGATTCGAGAATTTCCATGACCTGTAAACCTGATTTTGAATCAAGATTACCAGTAGGTTCGTCGGCAAATATGACATTTGGGTCAGTTACGAGTGCTCGGGCAATGGCAACACGTTGTTTCTGTCCACCGGAGAGTGTTCCTGCCTCTGAATATAACTTTTCTTCAAGACCTACTGACCGTACAGCCTCTTCAACAAGCTCTTTGCGTCTACTTGGTAAGATTTCCCCAGAATAAAGAAGGGGTATTTCTACATTGTCGTACACACTCAATCGAGAAAGTAAGTTGAATGATTGAAAAACGAAGCCCATATCCTTATTGCGCACATGTGCGAGTTCCTGGTCTGATAAATCATCTATACTTCTTCCCAAAAACTTATATGTACCACCGGTAGGACGATCAAGAAAACTCAAAATGTGTAGCAGGGTAGATTTACCAGATCCGGAAGGACCCATGATGGAAACAAACTCTCCTTTCTCAATAGAAAAAGTTACGCCTTGTAAAGCTTTTGTCAGATCCGGGTATTCTTTCTTAAGCGCATGTATTTCTATCATTATATCTTTAATCCAATATTGAGAACTTGCTGTCCTTCAGTTACACCAGATACGATTTCGACATTGCCGTTTTGGTCCTGAATACCAAGAGTTACTGGAATATCCTTTGTTTTTTCTCCTTCAAGCACTTGGACAAATGTGCCTTCATCATTTTGTAGAATTGCATATTGTGGAAGAATAAGTATGTCGTCTTTGTGATTAGTCTCAATATTTATATTCGCAGTCAGTCCACTCTTGAGACGTGAGTCTTTTTTATCGAATGAGATTTTTATTTCGTAACTTACAACCCCTTGTGTATTCGTCTCGGCTGGAGCTATATAGAACACTGAACCAGCAAATGTTTCATTAGGGAATGCATCGAGTGTCATAGTCACTTTATCGTTAACGGTAAGTTTACCCACATCAGTTTCAGAAACCCCCGCATCCACTTCATAGCCAGAACTCGACATTATAGAGACTAAAGCAGTTCCTGGAGAAGTTTGTTGTCCAATTTTTGCATCAAACTTAGTAATGATTCCACTGATAGGAGCAACAATCTGGGCGTTCTGAAGTTTAGCCACTGCACTATCTAAGTTAGCTTTTGCCTGTTCAACTTGCGCTTGTTGTGCAGAAATGTCTGTCGGAAGAGAGCCTGCTTTCTTGAGATCCAGTTGGGCTTGTGACTGTGCTACAGTGAGCTTTTGCGAAGAGATATTCTGCGAAATGGTGTTGAGATTTTTAGATGCTGTATTCACCTGAGTAAGCGCAGTGGAAACATCTGTTTTATAAGTTGCGAGTGCAGTGGGAGTTAAACCTGGCGCAAGATCTAATGTCTTTGAAAGACTGTTGAGAAGCTGACGTATATCATCTAAGTAGGATATTTCATCTTTCAGTAACAATTCGAGCCCAGCATTAGATTGATCTGTACTTGTAAGTTTATTTTGCCACGTATTCAAGATTGTTGTTACGATAAGTCGCTCATTTTCAGCATTAATCTGCGCTTGGTAATTTGCAGTTGTATATGTCAGTTTAGGACTTGCACTATCAGCATTGGAGAAAAACTCGCCGACCTGTGTTCGCACCGCATCATTCGCCTTAGCGTAACTATCAATTGATGTATCGCCAATTCCTGCATACATATTGGCAAGATCTTGTTTAGCTTTATCAAGAGATGCTTGTGATGCCGCTATGTCCTCTGGACGTGAACCAGACTGCAATCCTTCCAATCTTGCCTCCTGCATATCCACATTCGCTTGTGCAGACCGTACTCCAGCAGCAAGGTCACTTGTATTGAGTTCTGTAAGTATTTGACCCTTATACACCTCTTTTCCGAGAGCATAATATGTATGAGAAATAATACCTCCACTACCGAAGGTTAAATCAACACTTTGCGTAGGAGTTGTATTACCAGTAAGGGATACGGTTTCGCTAATTGATCCACGCTCGACAGTGACAAATTGATATATCTGACCTTGGTGAAAAAATAAGAAATACCCACCGATACCTAACGCAATCACAACGATAATACCAATTACGATTTTTGATCGAATCAAGTTAAAAAAAGTTGTAAAAATTGATGATGTTTTTTTCATAATATTTTTTATTTATTTAAGTGTCTTTCAAAGATTTTTTTATGAAAAAAAACAAACTGGTTAAATTCTTTGTCACTCAGTACTTCAAATAATTTAAGGACATGTTCACTAAATTGTTTTTTCATCTTCTCCATTTGAGTTTTTGTATTTTTTGAAAGAGTAAGTGCGACTTGGCGACGATCTTCCGCATGTTCCTCTCTTATTACATGCCCATTGTTAACTAATCCGTCAACAAGCTGGGTTGCCGCACTGCTAGTTATATTAAAAACGTTTGCAACATCCTTAACGGTACTTTCCTTGCGATCCTCAATCATCATCAAAACACCCCATTGAGAAGGGGTTATTCTATGTATTTTCCCAGTTCCTACGGGACTAAATGCAATTGAGTGGCTGAGTGATTGGAACCCCTCCATCAGTTCTTTAACTTTTCTCTCTCGGTTGTTCATATTATGTAAGATACTAAATAAATAAGTATCTTATCAAATATAAAATGAATGTCAAGTGAAGAGTTAGGGTGTACTTTGGATAAAGGTGAAAAGCACTATTTCATTATTTG
Source organism: Minisyncoccia bacterium (assembly GCA_049298975.1). Taxonomy (GTDB): domain Bacteria; phylum Patescibacteriota; class Minisyncoccia; order Phycocordibacterales; family DATDWN01; genus C7867-006. Next base: position 2,962 of record JBAQWP010000034.1, on the reverse strand, counting down.
TACCGACACGCATAGGAGGTCCCCATGTTCCAACACCGCTTGAAGTATATATTTTCATTTCACCAAGGGTTTTTAGTCCATACGTAAAATTTTTATATATTAAATTTGCTACGTATCTTAATGGCCATAACTGAGCCTGGTGCGTATGACCAGAAATCTGTAAGGAAATACCCGCCTCAAGAGCAACATTCAGATCCTTGGGTTCATGCTTCAAAAGAATAGAGGGCTTGTGAGTGTTAATCCGTAATTCGGAAAGTATTTTTTTAAATCTATTTTTATCAGAAGCATTATGATAATCAACACCGATAAGTTGTATTCCATCAATTTCAACCATTCTATCTTGCAATATATTAATACCTATTGTCTTTACCGCAGAGATAAATTTATCACTATTACCGAATTCCTCGTGATTACCAGTAATAAAATATACACCAAGTGATCCGGAAAGTTTCTTGAGTGGGGCTATAAGAGTGATCAGGTCCGGCGAAGTCGTACCATCAAAAAGGTCTCCTCCAATAAAAATAATGTCTGGAGAAAGCTTATTTACTTTCTCGACAATTTTTTTAACAAATGACGAACCGTGTAATTGTCCTAAATGAAGATCACTTATCCATACAGCTTTCCTTCCTCTCCACACGTCGGGTAATTGTGGTAGTGAAATCTTAATCTCCATAACATAAATTTTCTTTGCATGGATAATGCCATATATACTAATAACCAATGCCATAAAAATTAATACTGCGCCTATTTCAACAAACAATTGCCCAGAAATTATCATGATGACACCGTATGCAAATGAAGCAAGAAACATGTACACAAAAAATCCAATCCATACTGCAGAGAGAGTGTAATAGAACCTTGTAAACCAGTTATAGTATTTATTTCCAATAATTGTTGAAGCAACAAGACTACCCGAAAAAATGCCGAGCATACTAGCTAGAAATAGTAATTGAGATGAGTCAAAAATATGGAATATGACTGACAATGCATCATATATGACAAAATTACCAATATACAGAAAAAAAGTCAGAACACCAAAGAATAAAATAAACTGTAGAGATCGTTTCATATATTACAAGAAAGAACTAATTAGAACGATCAAGCTGTAGTTTTTTTAAACTTCCTTCAAAATTATGGAAAAATGTGAAAGCAAGAACTCCGCCTAAGATACTTGATATTAATGCCTGATAAAAGTTGAATGACGAAAATTGAAAATCAATACCTAAATAACTATTGGCAAACCCGAAAAAAATTACACTCCAGAGCGTCGACGCAATAACGGTTCTTAAAAGAAGCGGAATTTTTTTACTAATATCTATCCATACGGCAGGAATGGCATAAGAAAGAATGAGTACCCAATTCGGAAGATGACCATATATTCTCAATGTCGTATTGCTATCGATATTGGCGTCGGAAACTATGGTATGAAATATAATAAAGAATAATGCTGTTGTGGTGGCCGCCGCGACTCCAGGAAAAATGTAACTAGCAGTCAAGGATATGGTTATAAATATAAAAGCGGTGACGCCCGCTCCCCAAAATCCTAATATATGATGCGGGCCTAAAGGGAAAAATGGCACTAAAATTATGAATAATAAATTGAAAAGAGAGGCGAGCATAAGATTTCCGATTATCCTCTCAGAAACAATGTCCCTTTCTTTTTTAAGAGTATTCATAAATAGGATCATGGCCAAAATAGCCATAGCAAACAAGGCAATGTGGGGCGGACTCCATACTATCAATACGCTTTCAATCTGTTCAACGCCTACGATTCTATGCCACAATTCATCAAACGGTGCAGTAAGCGGTATTATTAGCAAGGCAACGAAAATCCATTTCCAGATTTTCTGATGTGTGGACTTTACTAATATTAGACTAAACAACAAAGAAGCAATTACACCACCGTAGATAAATAAATGAGGCAAAACAAAAAAAGATTCCCTTCCTTGGGATACATGCCACCAGGCGTCAAAGCTGGCTCCAAAAGCTGTAACCACCAGAGCAAAAGCAAGGGCATGTATGGCAAAGATTTTATTTATTATGTTTCGTAACATGGCTAATTTTATCAACCATTATAAGCAATAAGTGCTGTCGCCATACCAATAATAATAGCATAGATAGTAATCTGCCATGCCTTGCTCCTATCTTTTGCGCGAAACTCGGCTTGCTCGACAGTGTCGGTTTTACCGATATCACCAAAATTAAAAAGGTTCCAGAATCCGAAATACACACAGAAATGCATGTATGCCTGCAAAAAACCAGTTGCCGACATCATTGCTGGCAGAAAGAGTGTGAGCCGCCAGATAGATGGAATATCAAACCAGATAAATATTGCCCACAGTGCGATGGTCGCAATGAGCCCTATCCACCCAGATTGTTTTCGTTTTTTGATTTCCTCAGGGCCGATATTGCAAACCCCGGGAATATATTTATTTTGCATTTCCATAATTGGATTTTTAGTATGCGAGGGTTACTGTTTTTCCTATAAACTTATTCTCTGTTAAATCTTTCAACATAAAATCCGCTACATCCGCGCGGGAAATAGCATCTCCCACCTTAATAACCAGATTTTCTCCTACCCGGTATTTTCCTGTTTTTGGGTCATCATTTAACATAAGGGGTCTCACGATCGTATATGCAAGTCCGCTATCACGGATAGCCTCTTCTTGTTTTGCTTTATCATCAAGAACAGGCTGTACCATCGCTATTTGCTCATCTCCCATACCCATTTGTTTCAAAAACGCAACACCCTCTGGAGATCCACTCATAGGGTATGAGCTTTGGACAATAATTCTCTTAACGCCGTGCTTTTTCATGGCATCAATTATATTCCTTGTCCCTTCCTCCATAACTATATCTGCCTGCATATCAGGAGACGCGCCTAATGCTACAACAACCCCATCAACAGCCGCAACCGCATTTTCAACTTCCTGCGCCTTTGTGACATCGCCTTGAGTTACGG
>JBAQWP010000033.1:0-6100 GCA_049298975.1 Minisyncoccia bacterium | reverse complement strand
GGTGATGTTTCAGAGACAAAAGAAAAATTGCTCCGTTTTTTTGAAAAGAATCTGAAAATTGAGATTCATGCAAACCCAGATTTCAAAGTTTATGAATTTAAGAATATGTCCGTGGAGGATGCAGGAGGAATACGTGAATCTTCTGAAAAGAAAAGTTTTAACGGCTTAATGGTCTTTATTGTTTCTTTCGAGTCTATTTCCCATGAAGCGCAGAATTCACTTTTGAAAACTCTAGAGGAACCAACACCGGACACAATCTTTTTCTTTATTTCTCCACAAGATAATTTACTGCCAACTTTGAAGTCTAGAATGCATGTGGTTAAATCTGAAGAGTTGAAAATAGAAAATAGTTTTGACTCAATATTTAAGTTGAATCTAAAAGAGAGATTAGAAAGAGTTAAAGAAATTGTTGAAGCTATCTCTGACGAGGATTCGACAAAACAAGAAGCAATAAATTTTGTAAATAATATTGAATCAGAGCTGTATAAAGCTGGCTTAAAAGAGAATTCGGAAAAGTTAGTTGCTTGTCAAAATGCTAGAATTTATCTTCTGGATCGTGGAGCTCCAGTTAAAATGATTTTAGAAAATCTAGTTTTGAGTATTTGATATTTTTACTATATACTTCAAGAATGTCGTATAACACAGCACAATTTAAGCAAAATTTGAAAGAGACCGAGGAGTGGCTCAAAAAAGAGTTCAGTGGTATTCGAACTGGCAGGGCCTCACCTGCTATTTTGGATGGTATAAAAGTAGAAGCATATGGATCAGATATGCCTATAAACCAAGTTGCAAATATTTCAGTTGAGGATGCCAGAATGCTTCGTATTTCTCCCTGGGACAGTTCGGTTACAAAGTCAATTGAGAAGGCTATTTTGGTTTCGGATTTGGGTTTGTCAGTTTCTGTGGATGATAAGGGTCTCAGGGTAGTTTTTCCTGATCTGACATCAGAAAGACGACTTGCTCTTGTTAAAATTGCGAAGCAAAAACTTGAAGATGCAAAAGTGGCAGTTAGGGCTGAACGAGAAAAGTCTATTAAAGAAATAGATAGGATGGAAAAAGACAAAGAGATTTCAGAGGATGAAAAGTTTCGAATGAAGACAGATCTTCAAAAGGTTTTGGATGATGCAAATATTGTTTTAGAGGAAATTTTTGAGAAAAAGGAGAAGGAAATAAGTGAATAGTATCTTTCCCAGTCATTATTTTTTATCACCAAAATAATTTTCTGCTGAAAATTTTCTTTCTACTCGTGCTTCACGCACTCCGTAGATGATAAAAAATATTGACTAGTAAAGACTTTCTGGTAAATATGATAGGATACAAACTATGTCAATTTTAATATTTATAATAATTCTAGCTATTCTGGTACTCGTTCATGAGTTTGGGCATTTTATAGTTGCCAAAAAGTCAGGAATACGAGTGGATGAATTTGGTCTAGGCTTCCCACCAAAGATTTACTCTAAGACCTGGCGAGGGACACTCTACACTCTTAACTCTATTCCCTTTGGTGGATTTGTAAAAATCTTTGGGGAGGATGCACATTCAGGTGACATTATGACTGAAGCAGATAAAAGTGTTAGTTTTGTATATAAGTCGAAATGGATCCAAGCCGCTGTGCTTGTAGCGGGTGTAACCATGAATATAATTTTTGCCTGGCTTGTAATCTCGATAAGTTTTCTTATTGGAGTTCAGGCTTCTACAGATTATGGAGGATTTGGAGAAGTACAAAATCCGAAACTTACCATTGTTGAGGTGGTGCAGGATTCTCCAGCAATGAAAGCAGGACTTATTCCGGGCGATGAAATAGTTTCAGTTTCAGCAGGAGACGAAAGTCTGGTGGGTCAGAAACTCGATTCCTCAATTGTTAGTAGTTTTATAAAAAGTAGTACAGCACAGGAAATTAATGTGTCGTACAAAAGAGGTGATGCAGAGGAAAAAGTTATTTCAATTATCCCAAGCACCCAGATTGTTTCTGGTCAGAGAGCAATAGGTATTGCCATGGATGAATTAGGCACCATAAAACTACCACCACATCTGGCGGTTTTGGAGGGAGCAAGAACTACAGGAATACTGACAATGAACGTTGTTGTTGGACTGTATGATTTCTTTAAAGGAATACTTACTTTCAACTCTGATTTATCTCAAGTTTCAGGTCCTGTTGGCATAGCAAAGGTTGTTGGGGAAGCGCGCTCACTTGGTTTTGTATATCTACTGACAATAACCGCTTTGATTTCCATCAATCTAGCAATAATTAACCTTCTTCCTTTTCCAGCATTAGATGGTGGCAGGCTACTTTTTGTTTTTATTGAGGCGATTATTCGAAGGCCAATTCATCCAAAATTCGTTAGATGGACAAACACTCTTGGTTTCGCCTTTCTACTAATTCTCATGGTGGCAGTTACCGTCCATGACGTTGTAAAGCTGTTCTAATTTGTTAATATTTATCAAATGAGACAATCACAACTTTTTACAAAAACAAGAAAAGAGGCTCCTGCAGATGAGGTGTCAAAAAATGCACAGCTTCTAATAAAGGCAGGATACATTCATAAAGAAATGGCTGGTGCTTATTCTTATTTGCCTCTTGGTAGAATGGTTTTGAATAAAGTCGAAAACATAATTCGCAACGAAATGGATATGATTGGTGGCCAGGAAATAAGAATGGCCACCCTTCACCCTAGTGAAAATTGGAAAAAAACAGGGGGATGGGACAACGTAGATGTACTTTTTAAACTTCAAAGTAGGACAGAAAAAGAATACGCGTTAGGACAAAGCGAGGAAGAAATTGTAACGCCCATAGCTCAAGAGTATGCCCCCTCATATAAGGATTTACCTATAGCTATATACCAGATCGGACAAAAATACAGAGATGAACTTAGGGCAAAAAGTGGAATAATGAGAGGAAGAGAGTTTGGTATGAAAGACATGTATAGCTTCCATGATTCACAGGAAGATTTTGATAGGTTTTACGAAATAGTAAAGCAGGCTTATCTTAGGATATTTAAGACTTGTGGACTAGATGCAAAAGTTACTGAAGCCTCTGGTGGAAATTTTAGTGATAAGCTTTCGTACGAATTTATGGTTCTAACTTCTGCAGGTGAAGATGACATTCTTTATTGTGGTTCGTGTACACATTGCGCCAACGTTGAGGTTTCAAAAAATGAAGAAGGGGACAATTGTCCGAAATGCTCAAGTGATAAATTAAAAAGAGGAACAGCCGCAGAGGCGGGTAACGTTTTTGATCTAGGACAAAAATACCCAAAGAGCTTCGAGTATACTTTTAAGGATAAGGAGGGTAAGGATCAATATCCAGTTGTTGGTTGCTATGGTATAGGCACCACAAGACTTATGGGTGTTATTGCTGAAGTTTTTTCTGATAATAAGGGTCTGGTTTGGCCAAAAGAGGTTGCGCCTTTCCAGGTGCACCTTGTAAGACTAGGTACAAACGAAAAAACAGTGGAATATGCTGATAAACTTTATGCTGATTTGAGAAAAAAGGGGATAGAAGTTTTGTATGATGACAGGGATCTACGCCCAGGAGAGAAATTTGCTGACTCGGATCTTATTGGTATCCCTGTAAGATTTATAATTAGTGACAAGACGGTTTCAGAAAACAAAGTTGAGGTTAAAATGAGAACTTCTAGTGAATCCGAACTTATGACTTTAGAAGATACCGTAAAGATTTTTTAGAAAGTTGTTAACACCTATTTTTTACGACCCTTTTTGATTAATTGTTGTGATATAATTATTGGTAATTACACATTAATTATTTGCCAATGAACTCGTCACTATATAAGATATTTACTAGTTTTGTTACTGTGGTTGTAGTTCTTACTTCTGTTTCTGCGGGAGTTTTTATAAATCCAAAAAAAGCTGAAGCAGCAGGAACTACTAGGTATATGAGGACCACTGGATCTGATTCTGGTAATTGTGTTAGTAGTCCATGTCGTACTTACGCATATGCTAGCTCACAAATGGCAAGTGGGGATACTTTGGTGATCGGAGATGGAGTTTATGAAGAAATAATGAGAAACCCACCAAACGGGACACCAGGTGCCTATACCACAATTAAAGCTGAGAATGATTTTGGAGTTACTTTTTCAGTGAAGAATTTGGGAGATTGGAAACATGCATTGAATTTTTACCAATCAAAATACGTCGTAGTTCAAGGTATTAAATTTCAAGGTAACGCAAGCGGAGTTGGTGGATCAGCTATATCTCTTGGGGGAACAGATCACATAAAGCTTCAGCGAATAGCGGCTTGGGATGCTAGTTGTGTCGATAACACAGCTGCTATAGGTATTGGTGGTGATTACACTTTACTCGAAGATGTGCATGTATGGGGTTGCGGACGGTACAAAGTTTTGGTTTTTTGGGCTAATCATACTGTACTTCGTCGTGTGGTTTCGCGTTTTGATTTTCACGTGTGTGCACCTGACTGGGGAAGACAATCCTCTCCTTTTACAGTTTACGACTCAAATAATACTGTATTTGAAAATTCAATTGCTATAGATTCAGGTATTAATGACGATGTAAATCCACAATGTAATACGCTTTTCGGTGGAATTTGGTGGGAGAATCACGGAGACGCGGAGTTTAATGGTACATATGAGCGTACTGCTGCTGTTTATGGAAGCATGTTCATTAATAATTATAGTATGGCCAATGCTCTGAATGCTCATGGTCGTAATCCTGTAGGAATTCAAGCTAGATATAAGCTTGCTGACAGTCTTACTAAGCATATCGAAAGAGACAACGTACATTGGGATATTCAGGCAGGTGCATCATACGGTATATGGTCAGACTATGCTGATAGAATGGGGAATCCCTCTTTTGATGTTCAGCACAATACATATGGAGACATTAACGGTACATATTATCCAGATAATGGGTTTACTCTTGGAGTTGGTATAGGTAATTATTGTTTTGCACCTAATGGGAGTTGTGGAAGTACATTTTCATCAATGAGATTTGCAAATTCGCTTATAACTCAGGCAAATAGTTATGGAAATGTTGGCCAGCCAGGCAACTATAACAATTATTGGAATAATGGATCAGGAGGAAATTCACACTATTTAGCAACATCTCCTGGAGCTAATGATAAATATCTCAATCCTGGAATGAAATACATTACCCGAATCGAATCATCTTCACCGCTTAAAGGTGCAGCTTCAGATGGAGGAGATATCGGGGCTAATATCATGTATAGATATGGTGTAGACAGTACAATGTGGGGTGAACCAGGGTATGATACTTTGACTTCAGTTCCACTTTGGCCATTCCCGTATGAGAATATAATTAAGCAGAATATGAGTTCGTACAACTGTGCTCCAACTTGCAATAATTCACCTCATCCATCAGCAATCAGAGGCTTTACTGCTCCAGGCAATGGTCTATACGGCGGTCCAAGAACTCTGACTTCATATATCTGGGAGTACTTGGGAAATCCATGTCCAGTTGGTATATGTAATGGTTCAGGTCCTTACCCAACTCCTACTCCAACACCAACACCTACAGGAACTCCACTCCTCGGTGACATAAACCTAGACCGCATAGTTAACTCACTAGACTGGTCTCTCATGTCATCCAATTGGTTAACAAATCATGCAGCTTCGGACTTAAACAAAGATGGAGTAGTCAACTCACTGGACTGGTCTCTCATGAGTTCGAATTGGTTGAAGACGTCATAAAAAATTTATGAAAATATCAAAAAAAGAAGTATCGTTTTTGTTAACGAGTTTCGTTTTAATTTTCCTGCTTACTTCTTCAGTATCCGCTCAAACATCATCAAGTGCTTCAACACCTACACCTACACCTACCTCAATAACAACATGGGGAGGTACTCCTAACCCTAATGCAATAGTGATTTCACCAAGTGGCTCAGACTCAAATCCTTGTACGATATCAGCTCCTTGTAAGACGTTAGATAGGGCACAGAGTGTTGTTAGAAATTCTGGAACCAAGATTGTGTACCTACGTGCTGGAGTTTATCCTAGAACACAGTCGTTTATACTAACTTCCGATGATAATAACCAAACTTGGCAAACATATCCTGGTGATCCAGTGGATAGTGCCACACTTGATGCTTCCGGAATGGTGTTTAGAC
>JBAQWP010000032.1:0-1795 GCA_049298975.1 Minisyncoccia bacterium | reverse complement strand
ATATCCCACTGGGCTTCACGAGCAAACTTTAGCAACCAATCGATTGCGTTTTCGATCATGAAAGTAGGAATCATAACTCGATCAGACGAAACTTCTTTCTCTGAAATACGACCATTACCAGGGCTGGTATAAGCGGCAAACTCATCTTCATCTCCCGGAGCAATAAGATCCAAAGGATATTCGATTGATCCACCAGCAGATAGTGGAACTGGTGAGAAAAAACCATCTGTAATGTTGCCAGAGAGAATGACTTCTCGTAGTGGTACTTGGATTGCAGAGGCAAACTCTTTTTGTGCCTTATACGCAACAGACAGGTTACTATCACCCGTTCGTTTAATAAGTGCTAATGTGTCCTCGCTAGGACGTGTTCTATTTCCGAAATTATACATTTATTTACTCCTATTATAGTTCGATCTTTAGTTTTGCGTAGCCGTCTTCGTCCTTGGTTGATAAAAATTTACCAACTTTAGGAGTATTAATAACGCCACTATTTACATTTGTTAACATACCAGACCCCGCCAAATATGCAATATCTTTAGCGGCAACAGTAATATTGGACGCGATCATGTTGGTCTCAACAATACCCTGATAAGCATAAGTAAGTTTACCACCAAGTTGAACTGTCGTCTTATAGAAGTTTTGACTCTTATCTGTCAAGTCCTCATTAACTACATCTTGCATTAAAATACCCAGTGGAACAGCACCAGACTGTGCAGTCTGATAGGCAGCAACAGCAGCAGAGCTATCCATTGCTTGACCTGAACCAACAGTTACAATACTGACAACTCCACCCTTCGTGGATACAGCATTTGAAAAAAAGCTGTTATCTGTCATTAAGTTATTACGTAAAGGTTTTAGACCCATTTTTAATTCTCCTTTTTCTCTTTATTTGTAAAGAAACTCTTCATCCAAGAAGCTGCGGCACTACGTTCTTTATCAACAGAAGTTGTATCTGCTTCTACGGACATAGCAATACCAAGAGCTTCTAATTCATCTAGTATTTCAGTATCAGATTGGGCCTTGGAACCCACTTTACCTGTTTCGACCTCTTTTTCATCATCTTTTTTCTTATCGTCAGACTTAACCGCAAAGGAATCAACCAGAATTTGGAAGGTCTCATCTGTCATGGTTTGGCACTTATCCACTAAGTTGCGTGCCTTAGCTTCATCAATAACACGACCAGCAAACAATTGCAACCTGTTTGCCTGTGTCTTTTCTGAAACAATTTTACTTAATTCATCTTCCTTAATAGATAATTCTGATTTAGTTTCCTCTAATTGTTTTGTTAGTTTTGTAATTTCCTCAGCCTTATTAGCCTGTACCTCTTCAGATACCGTTAATTTATCCTTATTCAACTTGAGATCATTTTCAGCTAGTTCTAACTGACTTTGTAACTTAGCTATTCTAGCTTCAAAATCACCGATTTGGTTTGCTACAGCCTTATCTGCAACATCCTTAGCTGCCTTTTCTGCTGCCGCTAGTTTGGTCTCAAGTGCTTGAATAACTTTATCTTGATCAGACATTTCGTTCTCCTTGCTTGCGGCTACTTTGAATTTAGACTCTATATCAGAAGTATCGCTATAATTAAAAATCACACTACGTTTATTAGCTGGTTTTTCTACCAAGCCCTTACCACTAAAACTAAAATCTTTTAATTGTCGTCCAATTTTATATCCTTGGTATTCACCAGTGCCACCATAGGCACGTAAATGTTTTGTTAAAAATGATGTTTCGTTACTTCTGGCTAAGGATAAATGTTTTCCAGCGGGGTCAATTAAAGCATAGTCAAATCTAG
>JBAQWP010000031.1:0-1952 GCA_049298975.1 Minisyncoccia bacterium | reverse complement strand
GTCTTGTAGTATGTAGTATTTTCCCTTGTAGTCTATTTTGTGTACTAGCATTTTAATTTCTGATTAAACTCTCAATAACAAAGTCCGCAAACTTTTTGTCTTTTAGGTTTTGATTAAAAGACTTGTCCTTGTTGTAGACTTTTTGTATACCTACTAAACGACATCTGTCACCGTGGCATAGATTAAGATAGTCTTGCAATGACATTGGTCTATCGTTTACCATAATATCGCCACCGATAATACTGTTTGGTACTTTCAAAAAGTCTAAACGCTTTATTAAAAAATCTCTCACTTTCATACTTAATACTGTTATTTACTAATGGATTTATTATAGCACAAAAAACCGCCAACTTTCATTGGGGTCTTTTGCATTAAATAGGTATGAACTATTAAATAACAGTTGCCTTGCGGCAGGTAGTATTATATCACATTATTCCACTGGGAAGCCATAGCGTCTGCGATTCCCTGAAATGTCTTGCTGCGATTCCGTTGCCTGTCTTTTCCGCCTTTATTAAACCAGTTACCTGCAATCTTTGTGCTTTCAGTTACCTCTACTATATTTGTCGGCTTTAATTCTGGCAAACCTTTGAGCCACAATCTTGTTTTCTTTTTGTATGGATGTCCAAAGTGAAAAGGTTGTATCTCTTGGGTGTGTTTTGGCAAGTCGTATACCTTGCTTGATATAGGATTCTCTACACAGATTTTGTCAATGGGTGCATTAAGTAGTTTCATAAAAAAATCTTTACCCTCTAAACCTTTCTCGTATCGTTCTTGATTTAGTACGCCACCTTTATAGAGGAATCTTGCACCAGCATTTGATAGGTATGTGCAAGGCGGATGTGCAATCATCATATCGTACTTTCCACTATATGCTTCTTCAATCGCATCTCCTTGAATATGCCATTCTGGGTGTCCTCCTGAACTTTCTAAAATGTCGCAACTATATGCCTCGTGTCCAAGTTTTCTAAACGCCTTGCAAACTGCCTGGCTTTCCTCACACGCTATTAGTATCTTCATAAACTGTTATTTAGTAATAGGATAATTATATCATAAATAAAAAATCCCCCCTGGGATTAGTTACTGACTTGTAGATATGAATTATTGCTTTATACCGAATGTTTCCGTTTATTATTTAATCATTATGAAATTAGAGTTTTGAAAGAGAACAAAACAAAGCCCGTATCAAGTCATATATACACGCCTTGTAGAATCATTGTATACCTTGATTTGTGAAAAGCAAGAGCCAACTTAATGGCTCTTTGAGTTTAGATAAGTCCTAGTTTCATCGCACGTTTGTATGCTTTACGATACATGATTACACCTTCTTTTGTTTGTTTTCCACGAACTACCCTTCCTTTTTCTAAAAGTCCTGCATTTTCTAAAATATGTCTCACGTTCCGAGCACCTACTCTTGGTTTGTTAGAAAATCTGTGTAGCATATTTTCTCTTGCAGTACACCACTCTAAGTTTTCAACAGAGTTATTCTGTTTGTTCAAGTCTTTATGGTTAACATAAGGCAACCCTAGTGGATTGGGAATAAATACGTTAGCAACTATTCTGTGCGCATTTCTAAAATACTGTTTTTTTTCAACGGAGAACCTCGTAAGTAAATATCCGTCACGGTTTTGTTTTAATTTCAACTCCTCCAATGCCTTGAACTTCCCACCGACACGCCAAAACTTTGACCGAAACCTTCCACGATTACTTACTTGGTAATACTCGCTGAACTCTGGAACATCTATCCATATTTCTTCTGTTTGCATAGTTGTATTGTAACATATAGTTCACTCTCTTTCAATACAAAAGGACACCAATTAAGATGTCCTAGTTTTTTGTCGGGGACTATCGCCCCTGTGTGATTTGGACCACACTCCTTTCTGTCGCACAAAGTGCGGTTATGCTGGGTTGCCCCAGCGGTTAATGATACAGAAGTCTTTTCACGACCCCTGCTC
>JBAQWP010000030.1:0-1631 GCA_049298975.1 Minisyncoccia bacterium | reverse complement strand
AGATGCTGTTCTAAAAGAGAAGATTTCCGCTCGATTACTTTTACGAATTAAAAAGGGAATGGTGACAGAAGTGAAAAGACTTCATGCAAAAGGGCTGACATGGAAGCGCCTATTTGCACTTGGACTTGAGTATCGAGCGACTGCTTTGTATCTCCAAAAAAAGCTTTCTAACCATGAAATGATTAAAACGCTCGAGCACGAGATTTGGCAGTATGTCCGTCGCCAGCGCGCGTGGTTTAGGCGGGATAAAAAGGTGCAGTGGTTTGGGTCGAAAGATACTGTTTTGATCAGTAAAGAGATTGAGAACTTTTTGAAATATTAATTGATTACATTATATTGTAGGTGCAGGTATGAATCTTTGAGTACGTCGCATTGGACAAGTTTAAGTGCCTTAATCTTCGTAAGTTCTTTTGGTGAGTGTAGAGATTCTCCGTCCATTAGTGTTGAAGTATCTTTTCCACCGATCAGTGCAGGTGCGACAACAATTGAAACATGATCAACTAATCCTTCTCGAATCCAACGGGTATTCATAGTGCCTCCGCTTTGAATAGTGACTCGTTCAACAGAGTGTTCGTGTTTGAGTCTTCTTAATAGATCAGCTAGGTCGATTTTACTTTCGTATTTAAGAATTTCGATGTTAGAAAATTCTTTTTTCAGTTTAAAAGCAGGGTGGTCGGGATTGGTTGTGACAATATAAAGAGTCTTACTCTTTTTTGCTAAATAAGTGGTACCGTTTGTATTCAGATGAGGTTTGTTATCAATAACAATAAAACTTACTTCAAGTTTTTTGGGTTCGTCTATTTTCTTATTTATCCCTATCTTTTCAAATACTCGACCGGAATTAAGAGAGTGTAGATCTGTCTGTTGTTCAAGATCGTAGTATTGTTGGCTTCCTTCTTTAATACCCTCGATCTTTTTGAAATCAATATCAATATCCATGATATCAGTATCACCAGTAGATATTTTTCCATCTACAGACATCAATATAAATAATGTTGTCTCAGGTCGATTTTTCATAAATTTCACTGCGGGCCCGCCCAGACTCGAACTGGGAACCTCGCGTTTGGAGTGCGATGTTTTACCGTTGAAACTACAGGCCCGTAGACACTACTGTAGCAGAAAGCGCTCACTCGGACAACATAAAACCGCCAGATGGCGGTTTTATACTTTTACTTCTTACTCTCTTTATGAGTCGTAGCTTTTTTACACCATTTGCAAAACTTCTTGAGCTCGATTTTGCGCTCAACTTTCTTTTTGTTCTTGCGACTCCAGTAGTTTGTTCGCTTACATTTTGAGCAGGCGAGTTTGATGAGTTGGTCTTGAGACATAGTATTTTGGGTAGTTTCGTTGGAAAATCTAATTTGAACGTGGGTGCAATTGTAGCAAATCTATAGAATATACGCAAGTTTAGCTATTACGTGCCCATATACACTTGTGCGATTCCGAAATATGATAGAATAAGTAAATATCACTAAATAATCGCTATTTTCCCATGGTTCAATTTTTCAGCAATTCAATATTTTGGGTCGAAGTCGAAAAGATTCAGCCAAACCCATTTCAGCCACGCCGTGAATTTGAACAGGCTCGTTTGAACGATCTTGCCGAGTCTATTCGTCAGTACGGTATTCTCC
>JBAQWP010000029.1:0-4941 GCA_049298975.1 Minisyncoccia bacterium | reverse complement strand
GGCGTAAGGGTCACACAGCGAACAAAATATTCGTGACCACAAGCAAAGCCGCCCCATGGGCGGTTTTTGCATACATGACCCTACGCAAGGTGTCTTTAAAAATAAGAATTTAAATCGTCAAATTTTGATAGGTTTTTACCTATCAGGTGGAACCTCATAATAATTAATCAAAAACCTCGTTAAACCACTAAATGGCTCGGCAAGAGTTTCAGAACTGTACTTCGCTCCTCTTGGATTTACGATAAACAAGAAAACAATGAACTTCGGATTGTATGATGGAAAATATCCGACAAAAGAGTGCAGAAATTTATCTTCTTCGTAGCCTCTACCGTTTTGCTTTGCTACTTGAGCAGTTCCAGTTTTTACCGCTACACTATAGTTTGGAATTTTATATTGACCATTCGAAAGCACATTATCGAAGCTGTAGGTTAGAAGCCTAGCCATACTCTCTGAAGTTTGTTTTGTAATCACTCGTGGCAGGCCATTGATTTTTGTTTCTTTACTAAAACCAAGCTTATAATCAACAGACTTTACCAGATGTGGCTGGATTAATATTCCCCCATTTGCGATTGTTGCTAGGGCTCGAATCGTAGATATTGGTGTCAAAGCAATGCCTTGTCCAAACGAAGCAGTAGCAAAGTTTACATCAATATTTGTATTGAGGTTATCAACTAGATTTTTTGCCTCGTTGGGTAACTCTATACTTGTTTTTTTGTTTATCCCAAATGCGAACATATATTCTGAAAATCTTTTTTTGCCAAGAAGACCTTCTACGTAGGCTGCACCAACATTGAGAGACTGGGACAGTAGGTCCTGAATACTTGCAGTTCCTCTAGCCTTTCCGTCGAAATTCGAAATTTTCTTACCACTTACCCATATAGAGCCCGAATCATAATAAGTTGATGAAGCAGTAATAACACCCGTATCTATTCCGGCGGCTACAGTCAAAGGCTTTATGATTGAACCCATCTCATAAACATTCTCAACAAGAGGATTACTAAAAGTAAGTGCTTCCTCCACCTCTTCTGGATGATTTAAATCAAAAGTTGGGTAGACTTCCATTGCTATTATTTCTCCAGTATTCGGATCCATAATTATCCCGCCAGTTAGATCAGCACTCCATTTTTCGGTTGTACTAGCTAACACACCCTCCAGGTACGCTTGGGCGGTTGGCTCAATTGTAGTAATAATATCTGCTTCCTCGGCCGAGGAGGTAGCATTAACACTTTTTATCCCTTGAAATATCTGGGCAAAGAAGTTTGTATATGCTCCATTTTTCCTTTCCAAATTTTGATCAAACTGACTCTCTAGTCCGTATCTTCCAGCATAATCATCCCCTTTGTATCCAAGCATGCCGATAACATGCGCAGCTGTTTTTCCACCTGGATAAAATCTCCATCTATCCTTTACGGCTTTAAGTCCGGTTATTTTTAGGGCATCTACTTCCTCTCCTACTTCTAGTGTCTGTCTAACCGCTATTTCTTCATATGGATCGTTTTTCTTACTTGCCTTGGCTATAAATGTGTCGTATTTAACAGGCAGTACACTTGATAGTTTATAAAATGCGTCTTCTGGGTTTTTTAAAATTTGAGGATTAATTGTTACTATGGATCCAGATTTCAGTGTCGCGGCAGAAACTAAACTTCCGTCTTTATTACTAAAATATATTGAACCTCGACTGAAAATTCCTCTGGCAGTTGAAGAATACTGTCTTTCAGCTTTGTCTTGATATACATCACTTTGTACAACCTGTAACAAATATAACCTACCAACTAATAAAAGTGCGAATAGAAATACAAAAATAGAAATTAGTCTTATCCTGTTTACGTACTGCGTTTTCATGAATCAAAATCTTACCGCATTTTAGGATACTTATCTAGCCACAGCCACAACCTTTCCACCACTCGCATTTACATATGCAATGCCTTTTACGTTTTTATATCCCAACTCATGTGCCAAAGCAAGAGTTATGTTGTTTCTTCTTGATATATACTCAAACTCCTTGTTGCCAATAGATAGAGCTAAACTGGAACCTTCTGACTCCAAGTTTTGTCTTGCTACGGTGTTATGAATAGTGACATTAATAAAATACATATAAAATCCTATTGCTAGGAACAGAGTACCCAGCAACATCCAAAACATTGTTTTTTCCCTGTTTATTTCTAGTACTTTTTGTTTCATTATATTTTTTCAATTATTCTTAGTTTCGCACTTCTCGACCTAGGGTTTTCTACTACTTCCTTCTTTGTCGGCGTAATAGGTTTTTTAGTAATTAGTCTTCCTCCACCCTTCTTCTCTAACTCCTTAAAAAAATGCTTAACTTCCCTGTCCTCCAAACTATGAAAAGAAATGATTGCCATTCTTCCACCATCTTTCAGACTTTCAAACCCATCACGGAGACCTTGTCTGAGTGAATGTATTTCATCATTAACCGTAATCCGCAGAGCTTGAAAAGTTTTAGTGGCCGGATGAATTTTTCTGTGGTGATACCATTTCGGAGTAGCGACTTCAACAATTTTTGCTAGTTCTAAAGTAGTCTCAATAGGGCTCTCAACTCTTCTGGCAACTATCGCTTTTGCAATTTTCCAAGCAAACTTTTCTTCTCCATAATTCCTCAGAATCATAGCTATATTTTCTGCATCCCAAGTATTTACAATTTCTCTTGCAGATAAATCATCCTTGCCTAATTCTTTTTTAAAAGTCATAAGTAGTGGCTCATCTTTTTGAAAAGAGAACCCTCTACCTGACTCTTCAAACTGATTTGAGGATAGTCCGATATCTAGAAGAATCTTGTCTGCTTTAGTTATTTTTTGAGACTGGAGAATTGATTTTATGTTTCTGAAACTGTCATTTACATACTGAATCCGTAGTTTATAGTCCTTTAGTCGCACAGAGGCGCGACTAATAGCATCAGCATCTAGGTCTATCGCGATCATGACAACGCTACTACCTTTGCCTTTACTAAATCTTTTTGCTACTTCCTCACTATGACCTCCTGAGCCTAGCGTTCCATCCACGAATACATCTCCCTCCTTTATCTCAAGTCCATCTATAGCTTCTTGTAAAAGAACTGGTACATGTGACATAAATTTCTAATTTTGCTTAAAGTTTTAGAAATTATTAATTAGAAATTTATATTTTTATAAGACCCCAACTTGCCCTAACTTCTCTGCAAGTGTGTCTGCTTGCTTTTCAACAACTTTCTTATACTCAGCCCAAGTCTTTTCATTCCAAATCTCAACTCTATTTGATACCCCGATAACAGAAACCTTATTTTTTAATCCCGCTCTGTCTCGAAGAAAATCTGGAATTAGGATTCTACCAATAGAATCAACTTCTGCTTCAGTTGCACCAGCAAACATGAATCGATTAAAACTTCTATTATCTGCTTGTAGTAGAGAGGACTGGTTCAATCTTTCCTCAATTTTTTGCCACTCCTTCTGCGTAAATACAAACAAACAATTATCTAATCCAGGAGTTACCACAATTTTTTTCCCAAGAGAGACACGAAATTTCGCTGGCAGCGAGATACGATTCTTGTCATCTATTGAGTGTGTATATTCTCCTATAAACATAATGAATTACGATTTTTATATTTGGGCAATATCGTTGTCATACTTCAGAAAATAATTTTCAATGTATACTCGATACATCTCAAATTATTTTCCTAGTCTTCCTAGATCTTGCCACAAATCTAAAAATCTATTTTTCAAACCAAGATTGATTTGAATATTATTTGTCCTGTTGCACTTTATAAATTTTGTGATAAACAAACCCTTATTTATCACTTCCCACTTTTTCCCACTCACATTACATTATATACCACTCTTTCCCACCAGCAAACACCATCTACCACAAAATGGTGGATAACTAAAAAAGCCACCTATTTGGTGGCTTTTTTAGTTATTTGTTACTCAGACTTTGGTCTCATTAAAGGGAAGGTTTGGAGGTCTCTTAGTGGCTTATCAACTAGTATTGCAAACAACCTCTCACCAAAGCCGAAACCGCAGGTAGGAGGCATGCCATATTCGAGCATCTCAACAAATTCATAGTCAGACATCATAGCCTCTGTGTCACCCTCTTCAATTAGTTTCTGCTGGGCCTCAAATCTCTCCTTTTGATCAATCGGATCATTTAGTTCTGAATACCCTCTTCCAACTTCACTTCCAGCGATAAGGGGCTGAAACATTTGGACAGTCTTCTGGTCGAGCGACTTTGCAAGTGGCGCCACAAGTTTTGGATGATTTACCAAAAATGCTGGACCAGAAATATTCTTTCTACAATACTTCCAAAGTGTGTCAGTTAGTCTCTCCTTGTTCTTGCCATCGTACTTCACACCGAGCTCTTCTATCTTCTTTATCATTTCTTTCTCGGTTGCAGTATTAACATCTATACCTGTTTGCTTTTTTATTTCCTCCACATAATCAATCTGCGTCCACTCATCACTTAAATCAAAAGTGTGTCCGCGTGAAGTAAATTTTGTTGTTCCAAAAACAGAGCTAGCAACTTCTATATACATCTCTCTTACTAACTTCATGCCATCATTGAAATCCGCAAATGCCCAGTAAAACTCCATGTTAGTAAACTCTTGTGCGTGCTCTGGTGAGGTTCCTTCGTTTCTGTATGCTCTGCCTATTTCAAATGTTTTCGGAAAACCACCAGCCATGAGTCTCTTCTGCCACAGTTCACCTATTGAAATTCTAAGATAAACGTCTAGATCATAGTCGTTATGGTGCGTCTTAAAGGGTGTTGCTTCTGCTCCACCAGTAGTAACTTCAAGTGTAGGTGTCTCTACCTCAAGAAATCCATTATTTCTCATAAACTCACGAACTGAGTCCCAAAATTTTGATTTTTTATAAACAAGTTCACGAACTTCATCATTCATCAAAAAGTCCAAATATCTTTTCCTAAATCTCTCATCCACGTCTTGAAGTCCGTGCC
>JBAQWP010000028.1:0-14941 GCA_049298975.1 Minisyncoccia bacterium | reverse complement strand
ATCCTAAATTCAGTAACAGTTTGATCTTTTATCCCTCTTTTCTTAATATAATCAATTACTTTTTTATCTTCAGTTAGTTTATTCTGATAAAAAATTGTAGCCTGCTCAATGACAGAAAAAAGTTTATCTTTTTCTGATTTTTTTTCAGGATAAAAATCTTCGAGAGGCACCCCAGCTTTTTCTGCCAAAACTTTAAGAGCCCCGACAAAATCTAACCCCTCAAACTCCTGAACAAAAGTAAAAATGTCACCTTTTGCCTGACAACCGAAGCAATAGTAACTACCTCGATCCGGAGATACGAAAAAGCTAGGTGTTTTTTCGTTATGAAATGGACACCTACCTTTCCAATTGCTCCCAGCTTTCTCTAGCTTTATATAAGAGCCGACAATACCAACTATGTCTAATTTTGATTTTATTTGATCGACTTGAGACATAATAAGCAAAAGTTACTAGAAAACTAAACTCGACAGAGTAGACAAACAACCTATCTCATCATACCGAAATCATTTGATCTTCTAGCACGAAGCTCTTCAATCATCTTTGCTTTATTACTTCCTTTGAATCCTGTACCTGCTGGAATAAGTCTTCCCAAAATAACATTCTCCATAAGTCCTTGTAGAGGATCCGCTGTTCCTCTTATAGAACTTGAAATAAGCATTCTGGTTGTATGCTGGAATGATGCAGATGCAAGAAAACTTTTTCTTGACAGTGACACTTCTGTGATACCCATAACGACTGATTCTGCCTTAGCCAATTCTCTACCCTCCTCCTTAGCCTTGGAATTTTCTTCTTCAAGATATGTTGCTTCTACAATATCTCCCTCGATAAACGAAGTCTCGCCTGGATCAACAATCTTCTTTCTAGAGAACATTTGTCTTACCACAGTTTCAATATGCTTTCGGGATACATTCTCACCCTGAAGTTCGTATGGTTTATTAATTTCGTGAATGATGTAATCAATTGTTTTTTCTTTTCCAGCGTATTCAAACAACTCATCAATATCTGCGGAACCATCTGTAATGATGTCTCCCTTTTTAACTTCATCACCTACTTTCACGTATATCGTTCGACTAAGTGAAATAGAGTACTCAATCCTGTCTTTATTTTTCTTTCTATCTTCCAATGCCGGAGTAACAGCTATTAGTTTTTCTTTATCAGTTACTTTAATTTCTGATATTGTTCCGGATACTGAACAAACTAATGCAGGGTTTTTTGGCTTTCTCTTTTCAAACAGTTCCTCAACTCTAGGCAAACCTTGAACTATATCTCCTCCTCCTGCTGAAGCACCGTGAGCGTGCTTAGTGTTCATAGTTAGCTGGGTTCCTGGTTCACCAATAGCTTGTCCAGCAATAGTTCCAACCGCTTCACCGATTTCTACAACCTTGTTTTTTCCTAGATCCACTCCATAACACTTAACACAAATACCGTTTGCTGTTTTGCATGAAAGTGGTGATCGAACAGTTACTGAAGTAATGTCGTTGGATTCTATCTTCAAAGCATCGTTTTTTGATAAAAGATCACCTTTTTTGTAAAGAACCACTCCATCCTTAGTTTTAACGTCCTCAGAAAGGAATCTTCCTCTAATATGTTTTGCAATCGGAACTTCAATACCAGAGATGGCAAACTTATCGATAACTGCTCCTTCTTTTGTTCCGCAATCCTCCTCGCTGATAATAGTGTCTTGCGCCACAACGAACATTTTTCTAGTTAGATAACCAGATTTAGCAGTGTTTAGGGCAGTGTCAGTAAGACCTTTTCTTGATCCGTGGGTAGTAATAAAGTACTCAAGCGGAGAAAATCCTTCTTTTGAACACGAGATGATCGGAAATTCGATAGTTTCACCTTGGGTGTTCGTAATAAGACCCTTCATACCGGCCATTGATGTTACGTTACCCATCGAGCCTCTTGCTGCAGAAAGAACCATATCTGCCACTGAGCCATTTTTTGGCAAAGTATCTGGCATAAGTTTTTCCACTTCAGCTTTAGCCGCGTACCACACCTCTATTATTTGTCTTAATCTTTCCTCTTTAGAAATCAAACCATCATTATAGTGACCTTTAATCTTTTCTGATTTCTCCTTTGCGTCAATAATAATATTTTTCTTACCGTCCGGAATAACAACATCATCCATACCCCAGGTCACACCAGAATAAGTTGCGTACTTGAATCCGAAATCCTTTATTTTATCAACAATAGCTGGCACTCCTGAAATACCATATCTATCAATAAGGTCATCAACCATGTTCATTATCTTCTTTTTATTGATCTCGTTGTTAACATAAGGATAGTCTTTTGGTAAAACTGAGTTGAACAATAATTTTCCAACGGTAGTCTCAAATATTTTTCCTTCATATGCACCATACTTTGGAGAACTTGAAGGCATGACTTTTATTTTTGCTCTAAATGATACTGCACCAAGATCAAATGCTGTTATTGCTGCATTTGGCGAAGCATAAAATTTACCTTCACCCTTCTCCCCTAGCACCTCCTTGGTCATCCAATAGCAACCCAAGACAATGTCTAGCATTTTTGCAGAAACAGTAGGGTCACCTGAACCAGGCTTCAAGATATTTTTATCGGAAGCCATGATCTCTCTTGCCTCGGCCTGTGCCTCTTCGGAAAGCGGGACGTGAACTGCCATTTGGTCACCATCGAAGTCAGCGTTAAAAGCAGAACAAACAAGTGGATGAAGTTGGATGGCATTTCCTTCAATTAGAATTGGCTTGAAAGCCTGAATGCCAAGTCTGTGAAGAGTAGGTGCTCGGTTTAGAAGAACGTATTTGTCTCTAATAATATCTTCTAGAATTGCCCAAACCTCAGGTATTCCATCATCAATAAGTTTGGACGCACCTCTTATGTTATAAGCAAGTTCTTTTTGTAAAATCTGAGAAATAATGAACGGCTTGAAGAGTTCAAGTGCCATGTGTTTTGGTAAACCACACTGGTCGAGCTTCAGTTCAGGACCAACCACAATAACTGATCTTCCAGAGTAATCTACTCTTTTACCCAAAAGGTTTTGTCTAAAGATTCCTCTTTTGCCTTTTAGATTGTCTGCCAAAGATTTTAGTGGTCGTCTCTGAGTTTGATTTACTGCACCAGATGAGGATCCATGTCTAATAGTATTATCAATAAGAGCGTCTACTGCTTCTTGAAGAATTCTTTTTTCATTTCTTAGAATTACGTCTGGGGCATGAATTTCCTTAAGTTTTTTTAATCTATTGTTTCTATTTATCACTCTTCGATACAAATCGTTTACGTCCGAAGTAGCGTATCTTCCACCGTCTAGTGGAACCATCGGACGAAGTGCTGGTGGAATGACTGGTATAGCTGAAAGAAACATCCATTCTGGTCTTATACCAGCATTTATCATTGCAGCAACAGTAGATATTCTTTTGTTTATTCTCACACTGTCTAGTGTGCTAGCTTTTTCTAGTTCCCCTTTCAAGTTTTCTAGAAGTTTGTCTAGATCGATTTTTTTGAAAATGTTATATACAGCTTCAGCACCAATAGAAGCCTCAAACATTGTTCCATATTTCATACCGAAATTATGATATTCAATCTCATCTAGAACTTTTCCTTCCTGGATAGACTCTATTTCTCGTTTTGCAGTAAGAAGCATTTCTTTTACAGCCTCCTTTGTTTTTTCATCCTGCACCGATTTTATCTTCGACTTATATTCTGAATCTAAATCCTTAAGATATCTTGTTCTGTCTTCTTCAGAAACTTTAGTAATAATGTAACCAGCAAAATATATTACCTTCTCAACATCTGCTGTTGGAATACCTAAGATGAGGCCAATTCTAGAGGGCATAGACTTCAAAAACCAAATATGGGATACAACGGTCGCTAGCTCAATATGGCCCATTCTTTCTCGTCTAACGATAGATCTGGTAATCTCAACTCCACACTTTTCACAAACTATACCCTTGTATCTTATTCCTCTATATTTTCCACAGTAACATTCATAATCTCTGTCTGGACCGAATATTTTTTCATCAAACAATCCATTCTTTTCAGATCTTTGAGTCCTATAGTTAATAGTTTCTGGCTTAGTAACTTCTCCAAAAGACCACTCTCTTATTCTCTCAGGGCTAGCAAGTTTAAGTGATATTGTTTCGAAATCGTTTGAACTTTCTCCAATTTTTGTTTTCATGTTTTTTGTGTAGAATTTTTTGATTAATCGACCTGTTTATTAACGTCTAATAACTCCTTCGGCCCTCTCTTTATTTGAATATCCAATGCAAGACCTCTTAAATTATTAAGAAGAACATTAAATGATGCTGGTGTATTGAGTTGAGTTATGTGTTGACCCTTAACTATAGCGTCAAAAGCCATTGATCTTCCAATAATGTCATCAGACTTAATGGTTAATATTTCTTGTAAAGTATGTGCAGCACCATGTCCCAAAAGTGCCCAAACTTCCATCTCTCCAAATCTTTGTCCTCCATTTTGTGCCTTACCTCCAAGTGGTTGCTGAGTAATTAGCGAGTATGGGCCAATAGATCTCATATGTATCTTATCTTCAACCATATGATGAAGTTTTAGAATATACATATAACCCACTGCTATTTCCTGCTCAAATTGCTCTCCTGTTCTTCCGTCAAACAATTTCATCTTTCCGCTCTCTGAGTAGCCAGCTTTTTTAAGTTCTTCCTTAATTTCTGTATCAGTTGCACCAGCAAATGGTGGAATTATTGCTTGATAACCTAAAGTGTTTGCTGCAAGTCCTAAGTGAAGTTCCAAAATCTGTCCAAGGTTTAGTCTAGAAATTACACCAAGTGGGGTCAAAATAACATCTATCGGAGTACCATCTGCCATGTAAGGCATATCTTCTTCTGGAAGAATCTTGGAAATAACTCCTTTGTTTCCGTGCCTTCCTGCCAATTTATCTCCAACTGAAACATTTCTAAGTTCCGCAACTTCAATGTGAATTCTTTTTATTATGCCGGAATCTAGCTTATCTCCACTCTCTCTTGAGAAAATTTGAACTCTAACAATTCTACCTCTTTTACCACCTTCCATTCTTTTTGATGTATCTTTTACATCATGAGCTTTCTCTCCAAAGAGTGACCTGAGCAATCTTTCTTCTGGGGTAAGTTGAGACTCGCCTTTTGGTGTAATCTTACCAACTAGAATATCTCCTGGCCTAACTTCACTACCAACCTTAATAATTCCATCTTCAGCCAAGTTTTTTAATTTACTTTCACCAACGTTTGGTATGTCACATGTAGTTACTTCTGGTCCAAGCTTGGTATCACGAACGTTAACTATAAATTCTTCAATATGTATTGATGTGAACTTACTATCCTTTACCACTCTTTCAGAAAGAATAATCGCGTCTTCGTAGTTTGCCCCACTCCATGACATAAACGCAACTAGCATATTTTGACCAATAGCTGACTGGCCATTTACCGAAGAAGACGTATCCGCAACTAACTGTCCCTTTTTCACCTTTTCGCCAACAGACACAACTGGTCTTTGATGAAAAGCTGTAAATCCATTAGTTCTAGAGAAAACAACCAATTTATGTACTTTTTCTTTACCTTTAGCATTTTTTATTACGACTTTTGTTCCATCAGAATGTGTTACTACACCTTCTTCTTCTGCATACACGAGTCTACCAGTATTTTTTAGTGCATCCATTTCCATGCCTGTTGCTACTAGTGGCGCTTCAGGAACAATACATGGCGTTGCTTGCTTTTGCATGTTTGATGCCATGAGTGCTCTACCAGCTTCATTATGATTTAGAAATGGGATCATCGATGTAGCTATAGAAAAAGCTTGGTTTGTAGCAACGTCCATATAATCAACTTTTTCCTTTTCAATTGTATTTGGTTCACCCTCAATTCTCACCTCAACTTCATCAATAAGTATTTTCCCATCCTCATCGGTCGGTGTTGCTGCATGAGCAATTGCATATGATTCTTCTTCAGAAGCATTTAGGTAAACTATTTCATCAGTAACTTTTCCATTTTTTACCTTTGCGTATGGTGTCTCAATCATTCCGAAACTATTTATTCTAGAGTAAACCGACATACGCAAAACCAACCCGATGTTCGGTCCTTCAGGAGTGTGGATAGGACATAGTCTTCCATAGTGAGATGGATGAACATCTCGAACCTCAAAGCCTGCTCTAGTTCTGTTTAGACCACCTGGTCCAAGGGCGGATAGAGTTCTTAAGTGCTCAATTTCTGCAATAGGATTTTCTTGAAGCATGAACTGAGAAAGCTGATTGGTTGTAAAAAACTCTTTAATTCTTGCTTGTAGTGGCTTAGGAGAAATAAATTGCACAGGCAATGTAACATCTGTGTCTATAGTAGACATTCTGTTTTGAATATTTCTCTTTATTTGGGCCATTCCAGTTCTAATCTTTGATTGGAAAAGTTCTCCAACAAATCTAACCCTTCTTGATCCAAGATGATCAATATCATCAGCTAACGCGCCAGGGGTGTTATTTAGGTAAGAAATATGAGAAATAATAGTAACCACATCCTCGATAGAGATGGTTCTCCTTTTTAACTCTTTTTCATCCATTTTCTTATCAAACCTTTTGTTGAAAAAATGTCGTCCGGATGGAGATAGATCGTATCTCTCCTTATCAAACAAGGAATTAACGAACTCCTTTGCATTTTCTGCAGTCGCCATGTCCCCGTCTCTAAGTTTTTTGTAAACTTCGATAAAAGCATCATCGACACTTTTGTCGTGATCCTTAAGTAAAGTTTTAGTTATTGTTTGAGTAGAAAATTCATCACCTTCGAAAAGCTTTTTAATTGAAGTGTCATCTTTTGCACCCAAAACTCTAAGTAACGATGTTGCAGGGAACTTTCTTTTTCTATCTATACGAACGAATATCATCCCGTCCGCATCTGTCTCAATTTCTATCCAGGCCCCTCTAGAAGGAATTATCTTAGCACCAAAGACTTTTCTTCCCTTTATATCAGTGTCAGTAAAAAATACTCCATAACTTCTTGCTAGTTGAGGAACTATGACTCTTTCTATCCCGCCAATAATGAAAGTGCCGTGAGACGTCATAAGGGGAAAATCTGCCATAAATATCTCCTGTTCCTTATCCGTACCCAAAATGTGATTCTGAAGTCTAACCTTTACCTTAAGTGTTGCCTCATAAGATAACTTATTGTCTTTAGCATGATACTCATCATACTTTGGCTCGTCTATCTGAAAACCAGTAAAATCTAGGGTGAATTTCTTTTCGGAAAAGTCCTTAATCGAAGAGAACTCCTCAAAAACCTCCTTAAGACCAGTTTCGATAAGCCACTTAAACGAGTCAAGTTGTGGCTCAACAAAGTTTGGTGATTTAATTAACGGTTTTTTGAATCTACTAAAATACTTTTGGACACGATTAGTTGTGGTGTTCATTCTTGTTGTGCACTTAAATTACCCCCTTTATAATTTTTACAAAAACACAAAGACAAGACCCCTCCCCTCAGAAGGGTTTATCTTTTTTATCTCTTTTTTTAACTATTTAAAAACAAAACAATAGAGAGCTAAAACCAATAAAACTTGATACCTCTTGTATACCAAAACTCAATCGATTCGAAGTAGAGGTACAGTATAGTCAAGTAGGTACGCTCTGTCAAGTCTTTAGTCAACCCTCTTTTCCACAGTTACTTACCTTGGCCAGTAATATGCAATCGCACCTGCAATTGTAAAGAGTAGTATTGTATAGGCAGAGTTAAGAAGGACCAGTTTCCATGATTTTCTCTCCCAAATTGCCGCATTAAGATATGTTGGCAGGGTGAAGCCTAGCCAGACTACAAGAATAAGTTTCCAGAAGCTTTCAAAACCTATGGCGGTTAGTCTGGGTTGCATGTAGTAAACAGAGATCATCGGTAGAATATTTGCAACAAAGTTGAGTAACATTGGTTTAGCCATGCCCTTAAAATTTGGATCTGGCTCCATACTAATGCCACTCAATTTTGCCCAGAGCTTTCCAAAAAGTGCTGTGTACCAAATCATGCCAAAAATAAAAATGGCAAGTGCGCCAACTAAAATATTTATCATAAATTTATTTATTACTTTTAACTACCTTAATTATACCAAAACTATATGTTTACACCTTCAAAAAGTAACAACTTTCTTTTCCTACTCTCTCCTCCACGGTTATACATACCTACTTTCCCATCTGACCGTATAACTCGATGACATGGAATATTTGGGTCAAAGTTAGCCTTCATGATACTCCCAACTACACGAGAAGCCCTAGGACTACCAGCCTTTTTAGCAACTTCCTTGTATGATAAAACTTTTCCCTTCGGAATTTTTTTAACAACTTCCCTAACTTTATCAGAAAATGCTTTCGTGACCATAGAAATTTCAAAACTAAGTTCTACTCCCCTGCCTTCTCAAGTTTTTTATACAAAGTACCGGTCAAAATCAGAACTAAAATTCCTACAAGCATCAAATAGTATGGATGTTCACGCAACAATGGAACATCATCAATTATAAGACCAAAAGAATGCAATATTGCAGAAAAACTAAAAGTTACGAGGAAAGCAAAAATTAGTGGGTACTT
The DNA here is from genome assembly GCA_049298975.1 of Minisyncoccia bacterium. Lineage (GTDB taxonomy): Bacteria > Patescibacteriota > Minisyncoccia > Phycocordibacterales > DATDWN01 > C7867-006. Next base: position 6,408 of record JBAQWP010000028.1, on the reverse strand, counting down.
GCGTAAAACAGGATTGGTATAACTCGATACACCATCGTGTATCTCCCTAATCATTTTTTCTGTTTCTAATATCGGATCCTTTTCCATATTTACATTATATCAAATATCAGTATCAAAAAGCCTATTTGGTTTTACTTTTACGAAAACCCTTATCTACCATCTCAAAAGAAATATTAACGTTATCATTCTCCCATATTCCTTCTTTTTTTCGAATACTTTGCTTTATTGAAAGTAAGTAACCTTGAGACTGCTTATGAGGAAACAGGGCAGTAGTCCATGAACTACGACCAATTATTACTTTAACTTTTACAAAACCTGCCCCATAAGGTTTAGCTGATTTACGTATCTCTGCAAAAAGTTTGTTAGGCACGTTTACAAAATGCCAACCACCTACCCCAGGCCATCTCCATATTTGAGCTTTAAACTTATACATTTGAGAAATTAAGCATACAGTCTATAGTGATAAAATCTACTTAGCATAGAAATTCACCAGTTTTGGAAGTTTTAGTATTTTCTAATAACTCCTTTAACTATCGCTACTACATCTAACTGATACTCTGGATAAATTGGCGAATAGTTTTTGTTTGCCGCTTTTAAATATACTGAGCTTCCCTTCTTCTTATAATACTTCATGGTCCAACCTCCATCCACCTCAGCAATAACTATGTCCCCGTCTTTTGGATCACCCCGTCTTTCAACCAAAACCAAGTCACCTTCTCTAATACCTTCATCAATCATAGAATCACCCTTTACCTCGAGTAGATATTTTGAACTCCGACTCCTGCCAACCAAATAGTCCTCAAGACTTAAAGTATCCGTACTCTCTTCGTCTACGCTAGTAGGTATACCAGCCTCAACTAGACCTAGAAGTGGTATCTCCCCGAATATTTTCATAGGAGTAAGTTTTCCTGAGCTATCCTTGTCTACTACTCCGTCGTCTACCATTTTGTTTATCAATTTGAAAACTGCATTCTTAGACTTAAACGCGAGAAGGTCCATTATCTCCTTGTAGCTGGGCATCCTCCTGTTACTTCTGTAGAACTCCAGTATCTTATTCTTGTATAAATAATAATTTTGCTCACTCATAACTTTAGTAATTAAATGATAATGGTCTTAGTGCTCTCATCATCCAACTCTGTCTTGATCTTCGAAGGTTATCCAAGCTATTCACTATAAATTTGTGTCTTCTAGCTTCACTAGCATATGAAAGACCTCGTAGTATTCTTTTGTCTATCACTTCGTTCAGAATTTTGAGTTCTCTTAAAAGCATTTTTTCTGTTGTCTTCATGTTTTTAATGTTTTAACTACTGATAATTATTTTCTTACTAGTAGTATAAGTGAACTATCGTTCACCAGTCAAATGTACCTGGGGATAAGTGGCAACTATGGACAAAAAAATGAAAGGTTGTACCCTAGTGACAGGAGGACTGACACATGGGCATGGGGATGCTTATCAATGCACTTGCAGTGATCGCCATTCTAGCATGTATCGCACTGGCCGTTGTATGGCCAGCTATCACCCAGGACGGACCGGGTGCCAAGTAAAGCACTTGTGTGCAAAAAGCCGACCTACTGTGGGTCGGCTTTCTATTTAACATAGTCCTTATTCAACATGAGAATGCCAAAGTGAACTACACTACTCGATACATTATTGTTGCACCGGTTTTATTACTCCTGTAGAAACACCCTGTGAAGAGTAAACTTGATCCGATCCAACAGTACTCCAGTTAGCTCCCCCCATCATTGGACCAGGCATAATTTTAAAGTGTCTATTGTATCCATATCCTGTACTTTCAAGATGCGCCTTTATCTCACCAAATCTCATACCGATACAGAAAACCCAAGTAATAGTAAGGATGCCAAGTATCCATCGCGCAATATGCATACCGCCAAAACCACACATATTTCCACACCTTCCGCATCTGCCACCCCCACTTCCACACACATCGCACATATTGTTTTCTCTTTCTACCATAATTTTTTTATTATTTTTTAATTGCTCGTACAATTATATCAGAAAAAATATTATTTGTAATTTTTTTATAATTCACTAGTATTAGAAAAGGAGAGAGATATGAATCAACTGAACGTTTCCGATGAAGTTTACGAGGCAATTGTGGAGGATGAACCAGTATTTTTTTACGAGAAACCACCCACAGATTGCACCCATATTGTTTCGCCCGGGAACAGCAAACCAATTGCCATAAGCTTTGTGCAAGTTGGTCGTAGCAAATGGCAAATGACTAAATATTGCGACGCAACCTGAATCTGCCAAGTTCCCCAACCGCCATGCCATTTTTGGTTTGGCGGTTTCAATTTATTCTTTTTTAAAAATTTGTTACCAAATCCTGCTCTCTTAGACAACTTTCTTTCCTAAATGTTTTATAGTAACAATTGCAAGAAGCATGTTACATACACAGGAAATTCCTATGTTAAAAGGTACTAACAATTCCAAGTAACAAAAGCCACCGCACCAAGAAAGTACACCTGATGTAGTGACTTTCTTAGCGCGGTGGATTCACCGCATAGCGACTTGCGCGGACCTATCAGTGAGCCCTTGCTTCACGAGCTCGTCGATGTATTGCTTCAGTCGATCGAGTCGATCATCCGAGAACAACGTGTCGCCTTCCATAAGTTGCGACACAGTTGTCCTGTGGGCCTCTGTAATACTCCGAGCCACCCAAAGCTGGCCCGGAGACCTTGGATCTATTTGCCCCAATCCAACCAATACACCACGGGCAACCAATGTGCCCGACAACCTCTGTCCAAGAGACGACGAATCGTAGTCTTGATCTCCCGGTTGAGATAATGCGTGAGTGAGATGTTCACTCAACGCCACAAGTGCACTAAAGATGTGTTCGGTCTGTGGCCGACCGGCTTTTATCCACGTGGCCACGGCAATTGCCGGGGAAACGTACTTTCCGGGTCCATACATATCCCGCAAACCTTGGGTTCTGCTCATTTTTTTCCTCCAAAATAAATGTAGCAAATTTATCCTTTTTTTACGAATTTTTAATTGATTTGTAGAGGAATAGAATAAGAGAGACTATAGAGTAAAGTGAAGCAAGAACAATTGTTACATTTTCTCTTGTAAGTGAAAATATATCCATTCCGTGGGAAGAGTTTGGAGTAATTAGGATGATCGCTACTGAAATTAGCATAAAGTAGGCAGTAAACTTTTGCCAAGACTTTGAAGCATTTTCATTTAGAAACAAAACAATTATTGAAAAAATAAAAGCTGGAACACTCATCCAGAACACAAACTCTGATAAGTCAATTGTGATTTGATAATAGCGAAATTCGACGTTAACAATAAACGCAGATACCATTGAAATTAAAAAACAAAGGGACGGAGCCAATTTATTTCTACTTCTTGTTAACCAATTCATAGTCAAATTATACCACCTACCTCAATCCAATTACAACAGAATAAACATTATTATCATCTAGCTTTATTCCTATTTTGTACCAGTAACCAGTCATTAGACCTTTGGTACTCCAATTGTAAGTATACTGCTGAGACACCGGGTCCCATTTAAAATTTGAACCATTAGTCGCAACGACAGAGTAAATTGATTCATCTATTGTGGCTAACATAGAACTTCCCTTCTGTGGAGCTAGCCAAATTGGAGAAGTGCTCGCCTGTACAATTTTCCCCAAACTATCTTTAAGTTGGAACTTTACTGGAACAGTACTCACACCTTTGAATACTGAAAGTTTCTGGTCTGGGTAAAACGCAGTGTCATTTATTGGCTGAAGAAATCCTTGCCACTTGTATTTTGGTAACGTCACTACGCTACCTAATTTTGCTTGTAGTGCAGCATCGACTTGTCCATCACCGTTTGAGTCTATGCTCATACTTGAGCTTGCGACAGAACTGGCAATATTTAGTGTAACTTGAGTTGTTGTAGATGAGGGTATGGCCTGAAATGATGTACTCTCTATTATCGTGTTTCCGATTTGCTTTTCTATGTCTAGGGCGAAAATACCTTCAGCATAACCACTTAGCTTTACCTGACCAACTAAATCACTAGGAACAGAGATAAATTGGGTGTCGCCTATTATTTCATATCTGACATCTGGAATTTCTTCTATAACTTGCTTTGTAATTGGATCTAAGCCAGCATATCTACCTTGAGAATCGAGAACTCCAAGAGTAAGTGGTGAATGGAGTATATAATGAAGCCTAGCATCACCTGAAGACAAAGTTGAAGTATCATCAACAACTATACGAGTATTATCAATAAATATAGTATTTTCTACTTTAGTCTTAATTAGATTCACAAGCTTTGACACTTCTAATATATCTTTGTGAATTCTTTTCTTTGTTACTAATGTATTATTCTGTTTTAAATTCACCCACCACCTCTCCACGTTCGGAGTAGATGTCGACATCCACAGAGCACTTGGAGCTACAACTGTTCCGTCACCGTCCACAACTTTTCTAGGTTTAATACATTTATGATATCCCTGAACACTGTTATCTAGACATGTTGTTTCGTCTATTCCGGAAAGCGTCTCTTCTCCCCAACCAGCTATCTGAATAACCTTTGTTGTCGATGCTGGTTGCCAATTATCCAGCACCTCGTGAACAGCCTCAGCCTGTGTGTATAAACTTGCATTACCTATACTTGGACTGTCAGTATCTGAAAAGGCAGGTTTAACTCTGCCATCTCCGCCTAAAATATAATCCTTCAACTCAATTGGATTGGATACATAAAAACCATATTTTGAAATCTGATCTGAATATGAATCCTTAAATGTTGAGAACGAGACCAATTTATTTCCTGCAGCACCCGGATCAATCATTCCGAAATATGACATTGACGGCAACAAATTGTAAGCCATTGGAAAATTCTCAGAGAGTTGTCTAGACCTTTGATTAGTCATAACGAACCCATGCCATCCAAGATCTGTTCCATGAAGTAGATTAACTACAGCATCAGGTGTGCCGACTTGTGGCACAGCTACAAAAATAATTTTATCTATTTTGTAGTAAAGCGGATTGTTTGTATCCTTCAATTTTTGTATAAGTGCCTTTATTACCAAACCACCATTGGAGTGTCCTAAAAGTGTTATATTTGCTGATTTCTCGCCAAGCTCATTAAGTTTTCTCAAAATATAACTTTCAGAAAAATCTTGGTTGTTATCATAAGCTAAGCGTCCCGTTGTAGTAGTGGCACCTCTGGTAATAATGTCCTCTAGTGACAACCTCCAGTCATAAGGAATAAAAGCATAGTCTTTAATAATATGCTCAGTATCTTTCCATTCCTTTAAATCACTAATGAATGAATTATAAATATTTTGTCCATAAATCTCATCTGTAATTCCTGTCTCCTGTTCATCACTCAGACTTTGAGTATCATCCTTTGTGTAAATATCGTTTATACTTTTTCCGTTTTGATCAAGTGCAAGTTTTGTGTGGTTTGAGTCTTGAACAGATGCCCAATCCTCTATCTCTACTCCACCCATATCGTCATACAATCTCGAGCCCATTACGCCTGGAAAAAACATGACTGAAGTACCAGTTGCAACTTCAGTTGAAGTTGAGGAAATATTGAAACTACCATCACCGTTTGAAAGATTGAACCAAGTTACATGATTATCACTCGTTTCAAAAACTGGTCCTGCTCCCATAGTTTGATATTCTGTCGACGATGCAAGATAAACAGAATTATTGTAACCATTGCTGGCATTTGAAAGATTTAACACATAGCAATTCTCAACAGAGTAACAGCCGCCCAATGTAGTCGTGTCTTTAATAATGTACTCAAGTGGTGTTCGAACAAAATTCCAAATAATTTCTGACCCAGGATTCCTGTATGGATTAGTTATGTTAAAACCAGAAAAAGTAACCTTGGAATCCTCTCCGCAATACTTTCTTTCAACCGGACCAAAACTATTAAACACAACATTCGCATCTCTGTGAGTTAGAAGAAGCATGAAGTTACTACCAGGAGTACAAGGAACCATTACCTGTGGTACATCTCCATTAGGTGAAATCAGAACATTCAGATTATTCGGAGGAGCAACAAAAGCGGAAAAGGTAGTTAGTGGTAAAAAGAGACCTAGCAATAAAACAAAAAAGGTTTTCTTGTTCATTTTTTCTGGCTATATTTTAATTAGCCAGAACTCTACTCTTTTTCCTATTATCGTCTACTTGTTACAGTAAATTTTTATGTTGTAATTTCTTACCGCAATATTAGACAACATACACGTATACAAAGGAATTTCCTATGTATGAGAAAAAGTCGAACTTGCAAAAAGTATAAAATATTGTATAGTCTAGTGAGATTGGGTCAAGCGACCCGAGAGGAGATCCGATGCTTGTATTCCTGGTTGGGATTTTGGGTAACCAAAGACTTCCCGGAAGCGAAACCATACGCATGGACGCCGAGGGTATTAGAA
>JBAQWP010000027.1:0-1891 GCA_049298975.1 Minisyncoccia bacterium | reverse complement strand
GGATGAGCAGTTATACCCGGCCATTTTTTACATGGTTCGGGCTTAAATTCGTTGCAAATTGAAGGCGCAATTCATCCTTCGAAGAATTTTCTTTTTTCCTGCACCTCATTAAATTTTTAATTCCACTTGCGAACGATTAATAGTTTTATAGATATTGTTGAAGATGTGCTGGTGGAGCCTGGGATTTATTTGCTCTGCCATAGTGATATTTACTGATGATCCCGTCGTATAGTTCTGTGACGGATTTTACTTCATGCCATTGATAATAAGAGATGATTGTTGCGATGAGGTTGGCACGTGTTTCTGTCTTCCATTTTATTATCTGGTAGCGTGTGCACATCATCTCTTGCATGGAGTCGACAAGGGACGATAAAAACATGAGAAGCATGAGGTTCTTCGCTAGATGTTTTTTCCCGTGTCCATAGTTGTGTTCCAAGTGGTAACCATGATTTTTCATGACATCAAAGATATCATTTTCTATTCGCCAGCGTTGTCGACCTCCTATTTCAATTTGTTCTACGTTCTCTGACGTGATTTTTATGTCGGTAATCCAGTTAAAGCGTACTATTTTTTCTTTGGGTTTTCCCTTGGAATCAAGCCATGTTGTTCTTTCTTCGAAGCTAAGGAAGTTTACTTGTGGAGACTCTGTAACTGTGTAGCTAAATTGCACGTCGTTGCGCCATTCATAACTTCTCGTTGTCGTTTTCTCAATTTTTTCCCCTGAAGTTGAGACTAAAAACTTATTGCTCGTTTTGCCTTCTATCTTAAACTTTTCAAATCTCGCAAATAAACTTTTTTTAGCATCTGGTTTGGCGGTTATAATAAAATGTAGCCTGTGTGATTTAAGTTTATTGATGACAGGAATATTGCAGTAAAGTGCATCAAGTCCCATAATGCACTTTAAATGAGGATGATCATTTTTGAAGCGATCAATAAAACGGTAGAAAGCTGTTAGCTCCCCGTCTTGTTTGTTGTCGTTTGGCCGAAACAAAATGGGCTCAGGGTGAAATGGGATAGTGCATCTCTCTGACGGACAACACATAGTTGCTGACAGAAGTTTATGCATATACTGAACTCTTTTTTTTCCGTCGTATTCCTTCTCAATTTCCAGGCAATATTCACACTTAACCTTTGATGAACAATAGGTTCCAGTCCCGTCGACACCAACAAGATAGTTAACCTCGCCTTCAACTTCCATGTACTCCATTCGCTCAAGTAGCTTTGCTCTTTGCATAAAAGAAAATAATTTTTTGAAAAGTGGAAAAAGGTCTTCTGGCAGAAGGTCATCAAGCACATCTCTTAACTGGGTATCGCTTGGAATTTTAGTTAATTGAAACATAGAGCGGAGGTTTGAATGTTCTCCATCATCGAGCCGAAACTTTCTCTCGTATTCAAGTAATGAGGCGTATTTGAGTTGATACACCGCAAAGGCCGCCATCAATATGTCTGGTAGCGAATACTGGACTACTCCCACACGAGGGTCTTTTAAAGTATCAACATGAGTTTTTATAATTCTAATACACCAATCTAAAACGGCTTCCTTGGAAATCCCTGCCATAAATTAATCCTTGTTTATGACAAAAGAATAACCGGCCTTGGATCACCTTGAAAAGGCCAAAGTTTACGAAAATGAAAATTTGGAATGTCGATTAGTATTGGGCTTTAGCATCGACCGGGAACAACTGGGGAATAATTACTTTTTTATACGGTATTTTTACTCCTGTATATTTTTATTAAAATATGCTATTCAGCCTTATAAAAATTCAAACAAGGGATGTATTTTGCTAGAGAAATTATACTTTTTTATGTTCTTTTTTTCTATATTTTCATGTGGAAAAGACACAGCTCAAGAAGTTCAAAAAGTTCAAGAAAAAAGACAATCTCCCGAAAT
>JBAQWP010000026.1:0-29643 GCA_049298975.1 Minisyncoccia bacterium | reverse complement strand
ATTTTTCTACATCTCCATTTGCTAATAGATTAGCAAAATAGTCCCGGTCCTCGGGATATTCAAAATTTATCATTGCACTTTAGCGGTTTTAGCCAGAAGAGAGATGCAAAAATCTCCCCGCCAGTTGCGATGGAATCTTTCGACCCCACCCATACCCCTTTCGAGATATGACCGCTAAAGTGACTCCTGACGAGGAGGTTTTTACACTTTAGCGGATTTCAGCCCATATCCTCTGGTTACCCAAAGGGGTTAGGGCCTCTATTAAGTTGTGCTAATATTTTAACGCAAAAACTGATGCGTTGCTACTATAGTAGCTTAGTATCAATCTCTTGCGAAGTAGCCTTTACCCAAATGTGTGACATGGTCTTTTGGGGAGTATTTACACTATTTACATTCTTGACATAGTGTTGTGTTATCCACAGCCCCCCTCTTCCCATTGTTGAGGCAAAGGATATAATTTAACTAATTCCTAAATAGTCACCGTAACTCCTCCGTAAGTGTTTGATGAAAATTGGTCGATACTAAATTTTCTCATACATGTGGAGTTTTTATTTTCTCCTAAAAAGACACCGTAACGGATTAAAAATTAATTAATCCAAATTATGAATAATCTAAATATTGTTTATGTGCCTATTAACGACCTAAAACCAAGTGAGTACAACCCAAGAAAATGGAACGAGAGCCAGATAAATTCTCTCAAAGAATCGATTACTAAATTCGGAATGGTCGACCCAGTCATTTGTAACAACGCTCCAGATAGGATGAATGTTGTTATCGGAGGTCATTTCAGATTGAAAGTTGCCAAAGAACTTGGCTTCACTGAAATGCCAGTTGTTTATCTAACAATTCCTGACCTTGAAAAGGAAAAGGAGTTGAATATTAGACTGAACAAGAATGTTGGTGAATTTGATTTCTCTCTACTTAAAGATTTTACTGAAGAATTTTTGAGTGATGTAGGTTTCAGCACATCTGAGTTAGATGAAATATTCGACATTGATCCGACTCCAGAAGTTTTTGATCTACAAAAGGAGTTAGACAAGATGGATATTGTAGTAAAAGCACAGAAAGGAGATAAGTATGAGTTGGATGGATCAATTCTCATGTGCGGTGACTCAACCATTGAAGCAGATATGCTCAAACTAATGGATGGAGTACAAGCGGACCATTGTATGACAGATCCTCCGTACATACTTGATTACTTAAAGGGTAAGACGAAACAGAAAGACGGAGTGACTGTTGGATTCGGTGCAAAGAAGAACAGAAGATACCTAGAAACAGAATCTTTACCAGACAACTTCACTGACCTATGGATGGCTAATGTTGCTAAGGTGCAGAAACCAGATTTCTCAATCATTATATTTGAGAATCCAAAGAATCTACGTACCATCTGGAACGCTCTGGAAGTTCACTGGAAGTATCGAAACACTATTACATGGCATGTTCCTAATAGGATGCAGGGTTTTAGTGCCAAGCATAAGTTTTTTAACAAAACTGATATTGCACTAGTTGGTTCAGGTGGTGATGTTCAATTAAATCTGACACCAGAAGATGAGCTGTTCCAAAATGAATATGATAATGCTCTCTTTGCCACATCTGGTAAACCACATTGGGAAAGCTACGGCAAAGGTAAGAAGTACTGTCCTACTGATTTCATTGAACATATCGCAGCTGACAAGAAATCATCTGGACAAGATATTATCTTTGGAACCAAACCTTTGGAATTACTCATTCCTTACATCAAAGTACTAACTAAACGAGATGATATTGTTCTAGAACCATTTGGTGGTTCAGGTTCAACACTTATGGCTTCCATTAAGTTAGGTCGCAAGTGTCGAATTATGGAAAAGTCTCCAGTATATACAGAAGTAATTCTCAATAGGTGGTCCAAACTTACTGGTAAGAAACCTAAGAAGATAAACTAACTGCCATGAAGTCCGCAAAACAAGCTCCTAGAATGGCAAAGAGACAGAAGACCTTAGCGGAACATACACAGAAACAGAAAGATGCCCTACTTGAGGAGTTAGCTAAGTGTCCCATTGTTCAAGTCGCTTGTGAGCGGACTTCTATTGGTCGTGCCACTTACTACAAATGGCGAGCTGATGACCCAGAGTTTCGTAGGATATCTAATAATGCGGTGGATGAGGGTAGGAAGTTTGTGAATGATGTTGCTGAGTCACAAATGATAAGAAAGATTAAGGAAGGAAACATGACATCCATTATCTACTGGCTGAAGAATAATAACCCGAGGTATTCAGAGAAACGAACTGAGGAAGTCGAACCTGTTGGAGTACTACCCCCAGAACAAGCACAAGAACTAATGAGAGCAATAAAACTTGTGGGCCTAAGTACAATACTTAAGATGACAAAGAAGCGAGAAAAGGTGTTTCGTGAATCTGAGGAAGAAGCAGTAGAAAGTGTGCCTATAATAGATACTCCAAAAGTTAAAAGCGTAAAGAAGTCTGTGAGAGGTGGTGGTGTAAAGTTGAGTGAGTTCTTCAAGAAACAAAAGGCTAAGTAAAAGTTATCTACTTATGGCTCCTAGACTCCTAGGGGCCATTGTGTCATTCCTTGTGTTAGATAGTAATTATCAATTAACACGAAGAATTTTCACATGCCCCAAACACAAGAAAACAAAGGATTATCTGTCCCCCTCAGATACTGCTTATATAGTAGGAAATCGACAGAGGCAGATGATAAGCAAGTATTATCAATAGAATCACAGGTAAAGGAGATGCAGGCTCTTGCTGAAAAAGAGCATTTGAATGTGGTTGAAATAAAAAGAGAGTCACACTCATCAAAAGAAGTCGGACAAAGACCAGTCTACAACCAAATGATTTCTGAAATCAGAAGTGGTAAATACAATGCAATACTGACATGGGCACCCGATAGGTTAAGTAGAAATGCTGGTGACCTTGGATCGGTTGTAGACTTGATGGACCAGAAGCACCTTATTGAGATACGGACATATGGACAAAGGTTTACTAATAATCCAAACGAAAAGTTCCTACTAATGATTCTGGGAAGTCAGGCAAAGTTAGAGAATGACAACAAGGCAGTGAATGTAAAACGAGGATTAAGGACAAGATGTGAGATGGGATGGAGACCAGGAGTTGCACCGACTGGATACTTGAATGAAAAACATGTAGATAAAAAGTGTCAGTGTAGAATAGACCCCAAACGTGGACATGTTATTAAACAAATGTATGAGAAAGTTGCCAATGAGAGCTGGAGTGGAAGAAAAATATACAGATGGCTCAAGGATATAGATTTCAAAACTCATCGAGGAAAACATCTAGTGTTAGCAAATGTGTATCTGATTCTACGAAATAGTTTTTATACGGGACAATTTGAATTTCCTGTCGGAAGTAATCAATGGTACACGGGAAAACATACACCAATAATAGATAAAGAGTTGTTTGATAAAGTACAGAATGCTTTGAATGAAAACTACATTCCAAAAACCGAAAGTAAGGAGTTTGCCTTCACTAAACTAATTAAATGTGCGTACTGTGGATCAGGCATCACCGCAGATGAGAAATTCAAGAAGCTGAAAGATGGTGGAACAAATAGACATGTCTACTACTTCTGCACGAGAAAAGGTAAAGATGGATGTCAAAATCCGTATATAAACGAATCCGAGCTTATTAATGAATTAATTGAACTAATGGATAAAGTAGACCTAGATGAAATTGGAATAAAGACTCGAATTGAGGATGAGATAAAAAGATTCAATAAATTTAGATCAGGGGTGCTTGGTTATAAACAAGATAAATCATCACCAGAAGTAGATGTAAGAAACTATACGAAATATTTACTAAGAGAAGGAACTCTAATTGAAAAGAGAGAACTGTTGGCATGTATGCAGAGTAAGTTGGCTCTGAAAGATAAGAAAATACACCTAACCATTAAGTAAAATTAATAAGAAAGTTATACATTCCCATACCACATACTCCTTGTAGTGGTTGTCCAGTTTGTGGTGTACCTATATCAATAATATCCTCTCCAGTTTGAGGTAATATTTTCTGGTAGCCTATAGATCGGATTACAAGAGAAGCTGAACAATCATATGTGCCGTTTGTCTTAACAATTAGTTTTGTTGGAATTCCTGCTTTTGCTGTAGATACCTTCGGTGAATATCCTGCTTTAGCATTAATTGTGATGTATTGAATTCCATCTCTAATCTCAACATTCTGTACTGGCTGAGTTCCAGCCGAGTCACTATTATTTTTTGATCCACCAATGAAAACAACGCCAATACCTATAACAAGAGCGAGTGTAATGATGATTGAAACAGTTTTATTCATACAATTATTATATATTAAACAAAGGATTAATAACTCCAAGTCCCGCAAGCCCACCGAGAAGTGCAAATACTCCAAGCCCTATAACAACAACTCCTGCAGATTTAAAGAATAGTGGAGCATGTTTACCATTAGCAAATGATGCTGACCCAAAAGAAAGAAGTAATAACATAGGGAGTGTCCCGAGAGCAAATGCAAACATAATAAGCAATCCAGACATAAACGATCCACTTCCTAGTGCAGAAACTTGCATTGATTGGGTAAAACCACAAGGTAAGAAAAAGGTGGCAAACCCAATAATAAGAGGAGTTAATGTTTTGTGTTCTATCTTTCTAAAAAAATTAAAAATTCCTGAAGGTAGTGCAATCTTATTTCTTGAAAAAACTCCAACTAAATTTAAACCAAGTAGCAACATCACCATAGAAGCCAAAATTCCTAATATTGCTGTAAAGGTAAAGTTGATGCCAATAGCACTACCAACTGCTCCGAGAACTCCACCTAATATAGCAAAACTTACCAACCTTCCTGTGTGGAAAAATAAAAATGTTTTGGTGTCGCTTACATTATCCTGAGATATTTTTGCAGAAAGTGACAAAACCAAACCACCGACTATTGCCAAACAGCTCGAGACTGATGCTATGAGACCGATAATAAAACTTGTTACGGGTGTTGTTTGTCCACCAATGCCTAGATTTAATATTCCTGATTTTTGCAAGATAAAAAATAGAACAAGAAAAGCTAGTCCAATCGGTACCGCTTTCCAGATAACATCATCAGATTTCTTTTCTGTTGTAACTTTTTCAACTGAAATTGTGTAGCCGTTTGGCTTCATTTTACTGGTGAGTAGTTGTGCTATTTCTTCAGGATTTTGTTGACTCTCTGTTTCAATAGTGACTGTCTCTTTCTTTAAATCTACTTGCGATTTATTAATAAAAGGTTGTTCATTCAATACATCTTCAATCAGTATTTTGCATGATGCACAGTGGGTACCAGAAACATGAAATGTGAGTGTTTTTATGTTCATAAAATTTATTTGTACCATTGCACATACCAAGCTTGCATCTGCTGGATCTCTTTTGATTGTGAAGCAGTAATATTTTCTGCAAGTTGCAACATCTCTGGTTTATTACTTCCTGCTTCGAGCATTCGCACCATCATAAGAGCAAGTTGATGATGAGGGACCATTGCTTCTAGAAATACCTGGTCAAAATCCTTTGCATTTTCAAGTGCTGCCATGTCTTCCTGTCCACCCATATGCATTCCACTTTGAGACATCATGCCTCCACCCATCATTCCTGTACTTACTTTCGAAACATCCTTTCCAAACCAATCTTTATACCAACCAGTCATATCATTTATTTCTTTTGTCTGACTTTCGATAATAGCGGTAGCTAGTGTTTTTATTTCTGGACGTTTTGATTTCTCGAGAGCTAGCTTTGCCATAGCAACTGCACCATCATGATGAGGAATCATCTGTTCAATAAAGTGCTTATCGATAGTGCTAGCGATTTGAGTGTTTCCATTAATTTTCTGATTTGATGCTGAATTATTTCCCCAATTCATCATTCCCAAACCACCATTACGATATCCAGAAAAAATTGTTGATGTGAAAATGCCAGCCAATAGTAAACCGATAATAACTCCTCCTATTCCAAATGTGATTTTATTATTCATGTATTTGTAGTTAATTAACTTTTATAATTTCATCGCCTTAATCCTTAGTGAATTTGATACAACTGAAACACTGGATAGTGCCATTGCTAGTCCTGCAAATACTGGGTTGAGTAGCCAACCAAATATGGGATAAAAAACTCCAGCTGCCAATGGAATTCCTATAATGTTGTAGATGAAGGCCCAAAATAAATTTTGTTTGATTCCTCTCATCGTCATCTTGGAAAGTTTTATCGCTTTTACAAGTTTTGATATATCGCCACCAAGAAGAGTGATACCTGCTGACTCAATAGCAACATCTGTACCAGTACCCATGGCAATACCCACATCAGCTTGGGCTAGAGCTGGAGCATCGTTTACACCATCACCCGCCATTGCAACAATCTTTCCTTGAGATTGTAATTCTTTTATCTTTGCTAATTTATCCTGCGGAAGGACATGAGCAACTACTTCATCTATACCAACGAGAGACGCAATATATTTCGCTGCTTTCTCGTCATCTCCCGTAAGCATTACAACTTTGATTCCTAGTTTATGTAAATCATCTACTGCCTGTTTTGATTCACGTTTAATTTCATCGGCAACCATAACAAATCCTAAAACTTTTTCTTTTGTTGCAATGATAACAGGAGTCTTTCCTTGAAGAGTAAACTGATCAATTTTTGAAACATCAAATGTTATACCAAGATCAGAAATGAGCTTTGCATTACCTACAAAATATTCAACCTCTTTAATCAGTCCCCTTAAACCTTTACCTTGAATCGCTTCAAAGTTTGTAATCTCATCTATATTAAATTTTTTCTCTTGTGCATAATTTACTATTGCGTGAGCAATCGGATGCTCAGATTTTTTCTCAAGTGATGCAATGATTGATACAAGTTCATTATCTTGAATATTTGAAAAGTTAACAATATCAACGAGTGTCGGCTTCCCAATAGTGATGGTTCCAGTCTTATCTACAATAACTGTGTCTACTTTGTGAAGTTTTTCTAAAGTAGCTGCATCTTTAATAAGAATTCCTTCTTTTGCCCCCTTACCAACCCCGACAATGATGGCTGTTGGTGTCGCAAGACCCAAAGCACAGGGACAGGCGATAACTAGAACCCCAACGAACGAAACTAGACCGAATGATAAAGCTTGAGAGAACCCAAGTGTACTTGTGCCAAGGAGTAACCACACACCAAGTGTAAGAAAAGCAATAACAAGAGTAATCGGCACAAAAACACTTGAAATTTTATCTGCCAATGCCTGAATAGGCGCTTTGCTTCCTTGAGCGTCTTCAACCATTTTTATAATCTGAGCTAGCAAAGTTTCTGACCCGACCTTAGTTGCTTTAAATGTAAATGAACCTGTTGTATTCATGGTTCCTGAAACAACACTATCACCAATCTTCTTTTGAGCTGGCATGGGCTCACCAGTCACCATTGATTCATCAACAAAGGAGGACCCTTCTGTAATAACTCCATCAACAGGAATTTTTGCTCCTGGTTTTACAATAATTAAATCTCCATGTTTTACATCATTCACAGATACTTCTACTTCTTTTCCGTTTCTAATTACCAACGCAGTTTTTGCTTGAAGATTAAGAAGTTTTTCTATTGCATCACCTGTTTTTATTTTTGATCTAGCTTCTAAATACTTACCTAATGCAATGAAAGTAATAACTACAATAGTTACATCGTAGTATGTATGCTCAACATTTATAAAAGGCTTTAGAACATCTTCAAATGCAGTGACGATAAAACTATAAAGAAATGCGGCGGATGTTCCTATTCCAATCAATGTATCCATATTAGCTTTTCCATATCGAAGAAAACGGTAGAAACCAAGAAGATATGGTTTACCGACCACAAACAGAGTGTATGTTGCAAAAATAGGTAGGAGGTGATGAAAAAATTCACTGATAGTATAACTCATTTCAGGAACCATTTTATATTGAGAGAGAATATCCCAGCCCATGACAAAAATACTAAAAATGGAAAGTGGTATGGCAGACATGACAAGTGTTCTCATATGAGCTACTTCCTCAAGCTTCTCTTTTTTTGATTGGTTTAATCCAAGGTGCGAAGCATGTTCACTTTCGGACATACCCATTTCTTCAGCACTTGTTGGAATATCTAGTGAATAGCCAAGAGGTTCAATGTGTTTAGATAGATCACTAGGATTTGTTTTTGATGGATCGAAAGAAACCTTTGCTTTTTCTGTCCCATAATTAACCCCTGCAGAATGAACACCGTCCACTTTCTTAAATGTTTTCTCAATTACTGAGGAGCATGAAGCACAATGCATTCCTTTAACCCTGTATGTTTGTGTATGCATATTATTTTCGCTTTAGTTTATAAACCTTGATAATTTCTTCTTTTGCTTTAGCTGTCTGCCCTGATTTCATCTGGTGATGAACACAGTGATCAAGATGGTTTTCAAGAAGCAAATCCTCAACATTAGACAATCCTTGCTTCACTGCAGATGTTTGAGTTATTACATCAATACAATATGTATCGCTTTCTATCATTTTCTGAAGACCACGAATTTGACCTTCAATAAGTTTTAATCTACGCACAACTTTTATTTTGTTTTTTTCATCCATATATTTCATATATGACTAGCATACCCCCTAGGGGGTATGCTAGTCAAGTGTGGATAAAGAAAAAGCACCCAAATTGGGGGCTTTTTCTTTCTTGAATACTGCTCTCAGCAGGTATGCGGTGGCGGAATAGATGCTAATGCCTGTCAGTCACCTAACTTAGCATAAGCTGGCTGCCGCAGTAGGATTCGAACCGTCTCGGTCGCCCTTGACTGGTCTACATATTTCGCGCTTCCTTTAATGCGCTTGTCCACCACAATAACTGCTTAATCATCGCATCTGCTTTCTCAACATAGTTGGCAAATAAGTCATCTGCACTACTTTTACCCATAACAACTGGAAAATACTGCTCTCCGTTTATATGAATTGCTTCCCGGACAGGTGCCATTTGGAGTTCAACGGCAATAAGACGAAGTTGCTCTACAGCACGTGCTCCACCAACAGATCCATAACTCACAAATGCAATGGGTTTGTTATTCCATTCTGGACTGACCCAATCAATGGCGTTTTTCAAGACACCGGAAGTGCTGTGGTTGTATTCGGGAGTTACCATGATGAACGCATCCCCTTCTTCAATTTTTTTTGTAAAGCGAGCAACAGCTTCGTTCTTGTACGGTTCGGTTTTGAACGAAGGACTGACGGCCTCATTGAAAAATGGCATCTCATAATCACGCAAGTCAAGTATCTCTACAGTAACTCCGTCTTGCTTTTTAATCTCTTCAGCAATCCATATAGCTGCTTTATCTGAAAAACGTCCTTCACGGGTACTGCCTGCAATTACTTTAATGTTTATTTTATTTTGTTCCATGTTATTTTTATTATTTAATAATTTTTAAATTGCTTTTGATCATTACTTCTTAACCTATTTTCTAATACCCTCCTCAACAAGAATCTCTTCACTTACCATCTCTACGAGTTGCTCATCCTCAGTGAGACGTTTCTTTTTCCAGTCACCCTTTGCATACCAAGCAATTGCGATGCCAGCAATGATGACGTTCGATATTGGAAACGCCCACCATAATCCGTTCACACCAAGTGACGTGTACCGAGACAAGATGAAAGCCAATGGTAGTTGCAACCCCCATTGCGACACGAGTGCAATCACCATAGTGGCAATCATATTTCCTGAGGCACGAAATACCCCCGTAAGTGCCAATTGTGCTCCCATAAAACCGAATGTAAGTGACATAGTACGTACAAACGTTGTGCCAAGCGCTATTACCGCATCATCACCAGGCACAAAGAAAGCAATAAGATGTGGTGCAAAAATAAAAGTTATAACTCCAATAAGACTCAACCCAACAAATGATATGACTGCTCCTAGTTTTGCAATACTAGAAGCTCGCTCTATATTTCCTGCGCCAATGTTTTGACCCACTAATGTTGAGACGGCCATAGAAACTCCCATGGCCGGAATGATAATAAATTGTAGAATATTTGACCCTACTCCGTATGAAGCAATTGCCAAAGTTCCAAAACTAGTAATCAAACCAGTCATAACGACCAGTCCAAGAGCCCGAGCTGATTGTTCGATAGATGCTGGAAATCCCAAGAAGAATGCTCTTTTGATAAACGCAAAATCTGGTTTAAAATCGGGAAGCCGTATTTGAATACCAAGCTTTCCTTTAAATAAAACTGCAAATCCAATCAGAGCTGAAAGACCCTGTGTCACCAACGTAGCCATCGCTGCACCCATTACACCATGCCCTGAAAATGGTCCCCAACCAAATATAAAAAGTGGATCTAGTACCAGATTTAGTAGGACAGTGCCGAGAACAATGAACATCGGCAGAGTCACTTGTCCGATTCCACGCATAATCGACTGAAACATTACAAAGCTAAACGTAAATACCAAGCCAACAAATGACACCCTCATATATCCTAGCGCGTGATCAAATACATCTGGTGCAACACCTATTGCATAGAGGATCGTCGGCGCAAGAACGTATCCGATAGCTCCCAATACTACAGAGGTAATGATAACCATAAGTAGGGTTTGTGAAGCTACATGACTGACCATCTTTTCATTCCTTGCTCCCACGTACTGTGCAATAAGTGTTGAGCCAGCCACTGCAAGTCCTGCACCAATTGCTATCAGCAAGAAAATAACAGGAAAACTCACCGAAACAGCAGCCACTGCGGAGCCACCTAATCGTCCTACCCAAAATGCATCAGTTAGCTGATAGAAGCTCTGCAAAATATTCGCCAAAACAATAGGAATAGCTAGCGTGAGCAGCGAAGTTAAGATGGGTCCTTCTAGAAATTTTTTAGATCGTTCATTCATACATTATTTGAAAAGAGATTCTGTTAGCTTGGCTTGTAATCTTACATATGCAGAAAATTCATCGTCCGTGAACACATCAAATAACTTTGCAAACTCTTTTAGTTTTTTTATGCGCATTTGTTCAAATTTCTTCTTGGAGTCAGATGAAAGCACGAGTACTGAAGCACGGGCATCAGTGGAGAGTGGTGTGCGTATGACATGACCTTTCTCCTCCAGAGTATTAGCTAGCTGTGTTGCCGCACTGCTTGATATTCCGAGTGCTTTCTTTACGTCTCCTATAGTCACCAAATGGCCACGACCAATCACCATGAGCGCAAGCCATTGTGAGTGTGTCAGAGGTAGTTCAGATACGGAGCAAGACGATCCACACAAGTGCTGTCGCATTAACTTAAATCCCTCAATTATTTCTTCGACATTTTTGGAACGATTCATATTTATGTAAGTATCTTACATAAATATGAATACGGCGTCAAATTACTTTCAGCAGACCTTAACCTTCTAATCACACATTACAATAAAAAAACCCTTCTAGGATTCGAACCAACAAAATGCCTTAAAATAAGGCTACTCTGGATTTTGAAAAAAACACAAAAGTTCGAGCCCATGACTCGTTCTGAAACTACATTGCAAAATATAGCGATTTTAGGAGACTCGATAGGTCTCACATGAGTGCTGGGAGACTTGGGATCGAACCAAAATTCACAGCTTCAAAGGCTGTTGTCCTACCATTAGACGATCTCCCAATATATTATTTTTCAATTAAAGGCTAAAGGCCTCTATCCTGTCACGTATCAAAAGTCTGCTAACTTTGTGCGCGACCCCATCTCGGGCCGTCGCCTCCGATCGTTTGTTTGGGTCCCAACCCAAACTTCACCGTTAGACGATCTCCCAATATGAACAAGTAATTTATAACACTTATTTGTGACTTTTACCATTATAGAGAATGCATTTGACAAAATCTTGTTTTTAGAGTATAAGTATGTCTGGCTCCCCCCAGGAGCGCGCAATGACAATCGGCATGGACACCAAGAGCCGTCTGGACGCAACCATCAACATGGTCCGGATGTGCATATTAGAAAAAGGTGAGAGTTCGATTCCTCGCCTCTTGTCCACCTTCAATTCTGCCTTCCAAGTCGGCAGTGTATTGATGCCACGACCAGAATCGCATGACGACAGGGTGATCATCGAGATTGCCAACATAGCCAACCAGGGCACAAGAAATGCCCAGGAGCTGAAAGTCGTCTACGCTGCCACGGTCGTGATCTTAGCTGACCTGAGGCTAGCTAAGTGCCTCAGAGAAGTTGAACCACAAGTGACATAGAAGTCCGAGGAGCCCACGCTCCCCGGGCTCTTCTTTTTTATGTATAATTGAGTCTTATGAAAAAAGTAGTAGCGATATATCACAAAGACTGTTCGGACGGAACGACAGCGGCAGCGGTAATTCTGAAAAAATTCCCAGAAGCAAAAGTTTTCCCACTTCATCATTCATATACACCAGAAGAGCTGCAACCAATAATTTCACTTATCGATAACGAAGTAGATTTCTATACAGTAGACTGTGTCATGGGAGTAAAAGAAGTATTAGCCCTGGGTTTTAAAGTAACTTCTATTGATCATCATGGTGGAGTTAAGGAAGAATTCGAAAATCTAGCCAAGGAAAACCCTAACTACACTTTTATTTTTGATAGTAATAAATCTGGCGCGTCTTTAGCTTGGAGTTACTTTTTCCCAGATGAAGAAGTACCCGAGTTGATAAAATATGTTGAGGACGTTGACTTGTGGAAAAATAAACTTGGGGAAAACACAAAATTTGTTGCTCGTTACCTTGTCTCACTTAACGATAAGCCTGAAGAAACTCTGAAAAGTTTGAACTCGGATATTGGTGAGATTTTAACTGAGGGTAAAATAATATCCAATTACGCAGACTTTACAGTAGAGGACGAAGCTCAACTTAAACCAATCAAAATTAAAATTGGAGATAACCTAGTAAATGCATATAACACTTCATCAATCAATAGCTCAGTTTTAGGATCAATTCATAATAAATCTACTGGACAAACATTTGTTTGTTATAGAATAAACGGCGAGAGTGTTAAATACAGTTTTAGATCAACAGACGAATGCACCCCATCGGCACTAGATTTAGCATCGCAAATTGGAGGTAATGGCCACAGAAACTCCGCAGGAGCTAGAACTACTTTGAAAAAGTTTCTTGAAATGATAGTTTTAGAATAATTCTCAAGTATTGAAAAAAATACATAACAAGTGATATTATGTCTTCTTTAATTTAATACCATGAAATTACTTGATGAAATAAAAGGTAACTGGAAATCCGGGGTGACAGTTGCATTGGTTTCTATTCCCCTCTCATTTTCACTTGCGATTGCTTCTGGCGCCAGCCCTATGACTGGAATAATAACTGCTACATGGGCAGGTCTCATGGCAGGCATTTTTGGTGGTAGTAGTTTCAATATCGTTGGGCCAGCAGGAGCGCTTGCCGGAATACTTGTTGGATATGCAATGATGTATGGAGCGGGCATACTTCCCATCCTCGCGATACTAAGTGGTGTGGTTATTTTTATAATTTGGCTACTTGGTTGGGACAAGTATCTAGTTTTTGTGCCATCTAGTGTGATCCATGGATTTACATTGGGAGTTGCACTTACTATCGGACTTGGACAAGTTAACTCCGCATTCGGTTTAAGTGGACTACCTAGTCACGAGAATGCTTTCGCAAACTTGCTAGAGTCAATACAAAACATGGATGCACTTAACCTAAGCGCGTTCATTCCTTTTCTCGTTGGATTAGGAATGCTTTTCTTTTTCCTAAAAGTCAGACCACTTTGGCCAGGGTCAATTATACTTGCAATTCTTGGGATAATTTTTGGCTACTTATCTATCCATGAACATATTCCTTTCGTATTTCAAACAGTTGGAACAAAATACCCAAACCTTTCTGGAAACTTATTCGCCTTTCCGAGTATTTCGGATCTCCTTACAAACGAAGCTTTTTCAAAACTTTCCAGATTTTCTCAAATATTAAACCTAGCTAAGTTTTCGATAGTTATTGGTTTTGTGGCCTTACTAGAAACTTTGATCTCTGCTAAAACAGCAGACGGCATGAGCAAAACAAAGTTCAATCAGAAGAAAGAGACTTTGGGTGTAGCGATTGCTAACGTAGTTTCAGGAATATTTGGTGGGCTTCCTGCTAGTGGAGTTTTTGCTAGAACTGCCTTAAACGTAAAGAGTGGTGCTAAATCCAACTACTCACAAATAATAAATGCTCTTTCGGTTGGAATAATTTCAGTTATATTTATCTCTGGTTTCAACTATCTTCCACTATCGATAACAGCATCAATACTTGTATTTGCCGCAATCCGAATGGTGGCGGCGGAACATTTTAAGAAACTTTTCAAATTTGATAAGACAACATTTGGACTATCCATTGCAGTAGCAGGATTAACATATGGAGTAGATGCTACAGCAGGAATACTAGTTGGTACACTTGCTGCACTACTTGTTTCAGCAAATAAGCTTGCTAACAATAATCTGGGCAGCGAAAGTGATCCAGAGAACTTTAATCCAGAAGAGAATCGGGATAAAGCGATAATATACAGAATAGCTGGACCGCTCACGTACTTTAACGCTAAAAGTCATTTAGAAAGAATCGCAAATCTTCCCAACAATAAACCGGTAGTGTTCAACTTAAGACACATGAATTATATTGATGTGGATGGATTTGAGGCAATGGAAGAAATACTTGAAACCCTGCATGAGAAAAATATTCCGGTTTATATTACCGGAGTAAGACCAGAAATGCTTAAGGGTTTTAAGGAACACAAATCATTTAGAGAACTCCTTAATGAGAAAAGAGTGCTGAACACAACCAAAGAAACAGTTAACTGCATAAATTAATTAGGGCTATCTCAAGTGGCAGAGTGGATATGTAAGATAGATTTGTTCTCTCTAGGGCATCCAAGAGCTCCACAAGAGTTTTGGAAGAAAAGTTTCCACTACCCTTTGCGATTTTGCTAACAAATTCAAACTCACTTTCAGATAAATCATCTTTAACAATATGATCAGCACCAAAACGAACTAGAAGAATTGCTCGCATTGTTTTCAGAACTAGTTTCAGAAACACAGCCGAGTCAACGTTTTGTACAGACGCCTTTTTTACGGCAGAAAGTCCCCTATCTAACTTTTTCTCACTGATTGATTCGATAATCTCATGAATAAGCTCAACTGACGGAGCTCCAGTAACTAACCTAACTTCCTTTTCCAATATATTTTTGTCCTTCGAATAATTTAGAACTTTTTGAACAATACCTTGGGTATCACGGAAAGATCCGTCACCTAAAATAGCGATGAGCTCCGCTGATGGATCATCCAAAGTAAAACCTTCTTTTTTCACCACGGACAGCACAACTTTCTTTAGAGTTTCCTCATTTGGTTTTTTAAAAGTGAAAGTTTCGCAACGTGACAAAACCGTTTCTGGGATCTTGTGGGTCTCGGTCGTTGCCAAAATAAATACAACATGAGCCGGTGGCTCCTCTAAAGTTTTTAGAAGTGCGTTCGATGCAGACTTCGATAACATATGAACTTCATCCAAAATATAGACTTTATACTTTGATTCAAATGGCAAAGTAAAAACTGATTCGTTTAAACTTCGGATATCATCTACTGAAGTGTTGGATGCTGCATCTATTTCATATATATCATTTTTTGAAGTTCCGATTTCTTCAGCAAAAATTCTAGCAACTGATGTTTTGCCGGTACCTCTTGTCCCCGCAAAAAGATACGCATGGGAAATATTTCCTGATTTTGCTTCGGCCTCAAGAACCTTAACCACATGTTCTTGACCTATTACGTCTTTAAACTTTCCGGGTCTGTATTTTCTATATAGTGCTTCTGACATGTGTATTAGTATAACAAATTTTGGTAATCGAAAGGCGTCGTAAACGACGCCTTCGAAACAGAACACAAGTTCGGGTCAGAGTGTGAATACCTCACGGAAGTGCCCGTCAGGAAGATTTTCTTCAAGTCTTAGTCTGCGAGCTTTCCAGTCTATCCTCCTGAAATGCAGTTTGACGAGACCGTCCTGTCCTAGACCGACCGTAACAAACATCGGTCTTGGGACTTTCGGGTACAAGACCCTGACGTTATCCCACACTTGCGATTTCGTTGCGAGGCCGACACTCACTAGACACCTCCGAGTTAATCCTTTTTAACAATATCCTTTATAGAAAATTCGTCAATCAATTTATTGGGGAAAAAGAAAACGCCCCTGAAAGGGCGCAAAGGTATTACAGAACCAAAGTAGTCGTGTGGGTGAACGACCCTCTCGACAAGATCGCCCCTGGGACCACCCCAGGCACGGCTACTTGGTTCCTGAGCTACTATACCGAAAATATTCATCTCGTCAACTCATGAATTCCCTGACTATATTTTCAACATCCGAAGAATTATTCGCTTCCATGAGTTTCATTCTTAGTTCCTTGGCACCATCCCAGCCTGTTACATAAGCCTTAAAATGTTTCTTCATTATTGCAAAACTTTTATGAGGAAGTAGTTTTTCAAATAGTTTTGTATGTTCCGCCAAAACTTTTAGTATTTCCTCCTTACTCAAATCCTCTTTTTTTATTTTTTTATTAAATCTCCACGGGTTTCCAAAAATAGCCCGACCAAGCATCACGCCGTCAGCACCAGTTTCTTTGGCCTTGCTCTCTGCATCCTCAAGACTTTCAACATCTCCGTTTCCAAAAATGAGAGTCTGACTTTTATTTCCATTTGAATCTACAAAACTGTCTCTTATCTCAACAGCTCGCTTTACGTGCTCCCACCTTGCAGGAACTAGCGACATTTCTTTTCTGGTGCGTGCGTGGATTGTCACTACTGCCGGATTTGTTTCCAAAATCATCGGAAGCCAAGTTTCTAGCTCGTTTTTGTTATAACCAACTCTTGTTTTTACAGACACCGGCAACTCTATCCCATCTTTTTGTGCTCCACGTTTAGCTGCCAGAATTAATTCCTGAGCAAGTTTTGGACTTTTAATAAGTCCTGCCCCAGCTCCCTGCTTTTCTATACTTTTGTCAGGACAACCCATGTTTATATCTATGCCGTCAAAGCCAAGCTCAACCGCAAGCCTTGCTGCCCTCTCCATAATTTCAGGCTTGGATGTAAAAAACTGTGCAACTATCGGTCTCTCTTCTTCGGTAAATGCCAAGTCTTTTATTAAGTGGTCATACCCTCCCAAGAAAAGCCCATCCGCCGAAACAAACTCAGTCCACATCACATCTGGCTTTCCGTACTTCGCGATAATTCGTCGAAAAGCCGGATCGGTTACATCCGCCATTGGAGCTAGGACTATAAGCGGGCGGCCTAGTTTATTTTTTAATTTTTGCCAGTTCATTAGATATAATATTTTACTTACTCTAGCTAAAAAATCCGAAAACACAAATCCGAAATTACCAAAGCAAAAAAATAACTATTTTTTGGGATTTCGCATTTCGTGCTTCGAATTTATTGAAAAATGATTCACTGTATCTAGGTCAAATAAATTCAAAAACAAACTAGATAGAGTGACAGGTCCAACTCCACCTGGGACAGGAGTTACAAGTGATGCTTTTTCAAAGCAAGAGGGGTCAACATCCCCCACTATCCTCCCTTCACTCTCACTTGTGCCGGCATCAATCAAAACCACCCCATCTTTTATCATTTCTGGCTTAATAAACAACGGATCGCCAGCGCCGGTAATAATTATATCGGCATCTTTCATTAAACTATTTTTTGTCTCCGTAGGCGAAGCAATATCTACTTGATCAAATGGTATCTTTCTATTTTTTAGCATAAGAGCAACAGGTTCCCCAACAAGCCGACCAGATCCGATCACTAAAACTTTTTTTTCAAACATAGACACATTATAGAAATTCAAAATCTCAAAAACAGCTCTAGCGACTGGAGGAGTTTTTTCTGACAATCCCTTTACAAATTGTTCCTTTGCATCCTCGCTCAACACATCAATATCCATAGAAACCGGAACTAGATTTAAAACATCTTGCGCGTTAACGCTCTTAGGCAAAGGTAGTTGCACGACAATTCCGTCTGGTTTTTTTAGAACTTCGTCTTCGATTATTTTCTTCATTTCAGAAAAACTAGAATCTGTATTGTATTTTGAAACGTTTGCATCTATTCCCGTTTTTTGAGCAAGTCTCAGTTTCATATTTACAAACTGTTCTGTCGCCGGGTCTTCACCAAAAACCACAAAACACACACTCTTATTTTTTCCAAGAAGTTTTTTATTCAGCTCCTCATTTAGCTTTTCCGCAATTATTTTCCCTTGAGCTAACATATTATTCAGCGACTGTGCTAGTAGCCTTAAGCTTGTAATATAACTTATTTCCGAACCTAAGATCCAAGTATTCGACTGGAAGATCACCTCTATCTAGTTTGGATAATGCCTCAGTTGATAAAAGTGCTGATAAGTTATCAGAAGTTTTTTGTAATGATTCTTTTGAGTTAAAAAGTATATTTCCACCATTTGCTAGTTTCATTTCATATTCCCCGTCAGACTTTGAGACTACATACAATGGCTTAAGTGACATTTTCTTTGCAAAATCAACGAAACCAGATATATCGCTAAAAATTGTTGAGGATGATATATACTCATGACCAATAGGATTGTCAGAATCTATCGGACCATAGTACTTGAAATAGGCATCTCCCGAAAAGCTTGGAGCTGGAGCAAAAACTGTACTGTTTCTGTCCATAAAATAACAATTTTCACTTGGTGAATCTTTTTGAGGTTGACCTAAGCACCAAATCGCAAAATGTTTTCGTTCGGTTATTAGAACCTCCATTCTTTTGAAACCACTAAGAGATATGTCTATAGTATCTATCCTCTTAAAGTTATTTCTTAAGAAATCTTCTAACTCTTTTTTAGGATATATCAGTGCATTATTTTTTGGATACAACCAGAAATAAGAACTGTCTAAATATTCAAATGATTTTTTTTGAATTTCATCTTCAACCACAAGTATTCCGCCAAATAGGTTTATTTTGGTAATTCTAAACCTGTCCATATGTGCTACATATGATGAAATTCCTAGAACAAGCGCAATTGTAAAAAATAGCAAACCTGTGTTCACAAGTCTTCGCCTTCTTTTTCGTTTAAGATATTCTTCGTGATGAGAAAACTTTTGATTCATGATTAAAGATTCATGATTAAAGAACAGCCCTGAAAAATTCTCTTATTCTTTAATCTTGTTACCTGCTTCTTGCTTCTATCTTCGTTTGCCCTCCCATGTAGGGAACTAAAATCTCAGGAATCTTTATTGAGCCATCCTCTTGCTGGTAGTTTTCAATAATCATAATAAGTGGCCTACCAGAAAGCGCAGTGTTATTTAATGAATGTACGAATCTTAGTTTTCCGTCGTCATCTCTGTACCTTATGTTGAGTCTGCGAGTTTGAAAATCATGAAAATATGAGGCTGAGCCAGTTTCTCTAAATGTGTTTTCTGAAGGAAGCCAAGCCTCTATGTCATACTTTTTGACTTGCCCAAGGCCCAAGTCCCCTCCACAGTTTGCAACCACGTGGTAGTGGAGCCCAAGTGCCTCCATTAATTCTTCAGTGTTTCTTTGTATCTCCTCATGAAATTTTACTGACTCAGTGTGGCTTGCCTCACAAAGCACTACCTGTTCAAACTTGTAGAATTCATGAACACGTATTAGGCCTCTAGTATCTTTACCATGCGCCCCAGCCTCTCTTCTATAAGCAGGAGAAAAGGCAAGAATCTTTAGTGGTAAATCCTTTTTGTCTATTGTCTCGTCCATGTAGTAACCCATGGTTGCCACTTCCGCAGTTCCGGATAGGTACTCGCCATCTTGGGTTCTATACAAATCTTCTTCTCCTTGTGGCAGATAACCTGTTCCCATGAAAATCTCTTTTCTTACTACAGATGGAACCATCATTTGCCTCCAATCACCCTTTTTCGTGAAGTGTTCTTGCACAAAATTCCATAATGCAAACTGAAGACGAACTGCATCACCCTTTAAGAAATATCCTCTAAACCCAGAAACTTTTGCACCACGTTCTGTATCGAGCAAATCCAGAGCATTCATTAGTTCAATATGATCCTTTGGTTTGAAAGAAAAACTAGGTTTTTCTCCCCATACTTTTACTTCTTGGTTGTCCTTATCATCTACTCCATCGGGTACTGACATGTCGGGAATGTTAGGCACTGCCACCATGAGTGTTTGCCATTCATGCATAATAGTTTTTAACTCCTCTTCTTCTTTTTGAAGCTCGGTCTTTACTTCTTGCATTTTTGCAATAAGTGCCTGTTTTTCTTCTGGACTACTACTTACTATCTTCTGACTCACCTCGTTTTGTTCTGCTCTTTTTGATTCTATTTGAGTAAGGAGTGTTTTTCTTTTATCATCCACTGAAATAAGTTTATCAACGTCGAAATCAATGTGTTTTTTCTTTGCACCTGCAGAGATTAGATCCTTATTTTCACGTATAAATTTTATGTCTAACATATTTTTAGATTTTAACAGATATTTTTAGATATGAGAATAGCGGGGCCCAGAACTCGGGCACCCGCTATCTACCTTGCCCTATACCCCTTGTCATTATCCACGCAGATAGAGGACAAGAACTCCGCCGACCAGAATCCCGGCGAGAAAATACGCTAGCGCACTCACCACTTGTTCGACTGGCCGATGAAGTTTACCAGTAAAGATATTGCTTACCGTGCTCAATATTGATGCAGCGAGCAAGAGCCCTACAAGCGAGCTGAATAATGCGACAGCTACTAATCCTATGTAGTACATCAACTCTCCACCTCCATCAGTAATTTACCTCAAATATTTGAAATGTCAAAATTGATATTCCTATTCTAAAGAGTAGAATCCGGGTCATGCAAATCCGAGACCTGGATAAAAAAGATTTTCCTCCATTACTGAACGAAATTAACGACCCCCCAAAGTCCTTGAGAATAGCTGGGAAATTTCCAATAACTGAAAAATATTTAGCAGTTGTGGGCTCACGAAAATACAGCGAGTATGGAAGAGCAGTCTGCGAAAAACTAATTGAGGGCCTGGCTGGATACTCCATTACTATAGTATCTGGGTTAGCCCTAGGCATGGACGCCATAGCCCACAGGTCCGCACTTAAAGCAGGGCTTCCAACAATTGCTGTCCCGGGATCAGGACTTTCAGAGAAAGTGCTCTACCCCAGAACAAACTTTTTTCTAGCAAAGGAAATTCTGGAAAAAGGTGGTTGCTTAATTTCAGAATTTCCGGACGACCACCGACCATATTTGTTTGATTTTCCAAAAAGAAACAGAATCATTGCTGGAATGTGTCACGCAACACTAATAGTTGAAGCTGAACTCAAATCTGGGACGCTGATAACCTCAAAACTTGCAACAGAATACAACAGAGATGTATTTACTGTACCCAACTCTATTTTTTCCAAAACTTCAGAAGGTCCTCACATGCTCCTCCGTCTTGGAGCTACGCCCATAACTCAGTCCCTTGATATTATTTCGGCTCTTGGACTAAAACCGCACGACAATCTTTTTCAAAAAAGAAATTACAAAGACTGTTCGACTGACGAACATGAAGTAATAGATTTACTTACAGAACCACTTTCACGTGACGAAATAATTCGAAGGCTTGGAAAACCTGTTTACGCTACTCAGACTATTTTAGCAACCATGGAAATAAAAGGTCTTATTGAAGAGAGTTTAGGAGAAATACATTTAATATAAAGAAAAGCACGAAATACGAAACATCAAATAACAAAAAAAATGAAACCGGATTCAAAAAAAGTTAAATACGATCTTGAAGAAAGAACTTTTATTTTTTCAAAGAATGTTAGGGAGTTTATTAGGTTTATACCAAGAACTTTATCCAACATTGAGGACTCTCGTCAGCTCATACGTTCATCTGGAACAATCGGCGCAAACTATATTGAAGCGAATGAATCTTTGGGTCAAAAAGATTTTTTGATGAAAGTAAAAATCTCAAGGAAAGAAGCTAAGGAAAGCATTTACTGGCTAAAACTACTAGACACTGGGAGTGACGAAAATTTATCCGAGTCAAAGAAAATACTAACTCAAGAAGCAACTGAGCTAATGCTTATTCTTAGTTCAATACTAAGAAAATCAACGAAAAATTAATGATATTTTAAATTTTATTATTTTTTTGAATTTGAAATTTGTTATTTAGGATTTACTAATAATTTTTTACACAGTTTGCAAAAAAATATAAATACGGTAATACTTAAACACATTATGAAACTTCTCATCGTCGAGTCCCCTGCAAAAGCAAAAACAATTTCCAAATATCTGGACGGCAAATACAAAGTTGTTGCCTCTGTTGGACATATTCGCGACTTACCAAAATCTAACAAAAAAGCTATCGACATCGAAGGTGGTTTTATTCCTCATTACGAAATTTCCAAGGGAAAAGAACATATTGTTAGAGAACTTCACGAGCTTGCAGATGAAGCGGATGAAATACTACTTGCTACCGACCCTGACCGTGAGGGTGAAGCTATTGCCTGGCACATTGCCGAAGCCACAAAACTAAAAAATCCAAAAAGGGTTACTTTTCATGAAATCACCAAGGAAGCAGTCGAAGAAGCTGTCAAACATCCAAGAAAAATAGACATGAACCTCAAAGAGGCTCAGGAAGCAAGAAGGGTTCTAGACAGGCTTGTGGGTTACGATCTCTCTGGACTTATCTGGAAAAAAGTTCGTTACGGACTTTCTGCAGGTCGTGTTCAATCCCCCGCACTCCGTATAATAATGGAGCGAGAAAGAGAAATTCGTGCCTTTAAATCCGAAACTTTCTGGGTTATTTCTGCGGATGTAACTGGTGAACAACCGCTGGAAGCGAGCAGTGGTCGCATGACCAAAAAAATTCCATTTACCGTAGTTTGTGAAGAAGAACCAAGAGATAAGAAAATTTTTGAAAAAATAGTTTCAGATGCTGAAAAAGCAGGTAAAGAAAAAAAGTGGTTTGTGGTTGATGTAAAAGAAACAAAAGCTAAGAAGACTCCTCGCCCACCTTTTATTACCTCTACTTTGCAACAAACAGCATCATCTAGACTTGGATTTTCGCCATCCCGAACCATGGGTATTGCTCAAAAGTTATACGAGGCCGGTTTTATTACATACATGAGAACCGACTCAACCAACCTTTCCAACCAGGCTTTAGGTGATATTGGAAACGTAATTGAGAAAAAGTACGGCAAGGAACTTTTGCAAATCAGAAAATACGCATCCAAATCAAAAAATGCTCAGGAGGCACATGAAGCAATAAGGCCAACTCATTTCAGCGTAGAGAATGCAGGTCACAATGATGAGCAAAAGCGACTGTACAAACTTATCTGGCAAAGAGCGCTATCTAGCCAAATGGTTGATGCTGAAATGCTTCGAACAAAAATAATTACTAATGCGAAAGATGTGAAAGATCTTCCGGACTTTTCTATAACTGGTTCAAGGATTCTCTCTCCTGGTTGGTTACTAGCTGATCCCGACTCAAATGGCGAAGAAGTGACTTTGCCAAAAGTAAAAAATGATGAGAAATTGGATTTACTAAAGATAAATACCGAGGAAAAACAAACGGAGCCACCGGGAAGATACTCGGAAGCTGGCTTGGTTAAAGAACTCGAGAAAAGAGGTATAGGTAGACCATCAACTTATGCGGCAATTATTAAAACACTAGAAGATAGAGGTTATGTTGAAAAAGTAAATAAAGCCTTAGTGCCAACTGACACTGGAGATGTTGTTTCATCTTTCCTGGAGAATAATTTTGCAAATTACATTTCTGACGATTTCACAGCGGAGATGGAGGATAAACTCGATCTCATAGCTGAAGGCAAAGAAGAATATGTAAAAACTTTGAAAAATTTCTATAAACCGTTTCTCGCTGAGGTAAAGAGCAAGGATAAAATGGACAAAGTTACAAACATGGGAGAGGCTGATCCAAAATTCAAATGCCCTGTTTGTAGTGCTTCAATGATTATCAAACTTTCAAGAAGTGGAAAATTCCTGTCTTGCTCAAGATACCCGGAATGTGAAGGCGCTCTAACTATGGATGGCCACGAAATAAAGAAGGATGAGCCTCTTGGAGTAGACTCTGAAACAGGTCTACCTGTATATATGTTAGTTGGAAAGTACGGACCGTATGTACAGCTTGGTGAAAGGGTGAAAGGAAAAGGTAGTAAAAAAGCCCTGAAGCCTCGCATGGCTAGTATTCCAAAAGAAAAACTACTTAATGAAGTTACCATGCAGGATGCGATGAAATACCTGTCCTTGCCTAGAATTTTAGGTAAGCATCCTGACACAGGAGAAAATATATTTGCTAACGTAGGTCGTTTTGGACCATACATAGCCCATAACACTAAACCAAAAGCGGATTTTAGGTCTCTGAAAACTGATGATGTTTACAAAATCGAACTCCCCCGCGCCCTCGAAATTCTAAAAGAAGAAAAGAAAAAAAGAGGATTTATTAAGAAGCAACCACTGAAAGCTAGCAGTGGTCGCATGACCAAAAAAACTTAACAATTAGAAAAGGTCTCGACTCGGAGGCATCACACTTTGTGCGAGACCCTTCCGTCGAGACCAACTTAAGCGGATCTAACCTCAATATGTGCACTCCGAGGTCCACTTTCCGTAGTACATTTTATTGAAGCAGCACTAGCTTTAATGAAGTTAGAGCCGTAAGTCACCTGAATTTGAATTCGATGATTTTTGTGGCTGATAATCAGAAAACCTTGACTATCATCTGGCTTATTGATGACGACATCATTATCTTCGAATACTCTGATCAACATGGTTTACTCCTTTTCGTACGATATCAAAATATTTTATTAAGTCAAGTTTATTTACATATATACAGGGTGTTGTATTTTGATCTGTTTTCATTACAATTCAAGCTATGAATGATATTAGGGAGATCACTTCCTTGATGAAAAACGCCTCTCCTGAGGAAATAGCTCTGGTCCAAAAAGCCTATGATTTTGCACTAAAAGCTCATGAAGGGCACGTTAGAAAAAGTGGAGACCCATACTTCACTCACCTTTTCGCAACAGCCAAAAACCTGGCAGAGCTAAACATGGGGGCAACAACTATTTCTGCAGGTTTTTTGCATGATTCTATTGAGGACACTTCTACCACTTCCCAGGATATAGAAAATGAGTTCGGGAAAGAAATTTTATTTTTGGTAGAGGGTGTGACCAAACTCGGCAAAATAAGATATCAAGGCAGGGAAAGATACAACGAGTCTCTTCGTAAACTTTTTGTTGCTATGTCACAAGACATTCGAGTGCTTGTTATCAAGCTCTGCGACAGACTCCACAACATACAGACACTCATGCATGTGCCAAAGGATAAACAGTTGAGAATCGCAAAGGAAACTTTGGAGATATACGCCCCGCTTGCATATCGTCTGGGTATCAAAAAATTACAACGTGACCTAGAAGACCAGGCGTTTGCTTATGTTTACCCAAAAGAGTATGAAGAGATAAAGAAAATACTCAAGAAAAAGAAGGACCAAATCGAGAGACACTTGGATGAGTTCCAGAAAAATCTCAAGAAGGAACTATACAAAAACAATGTGACAGATTTCAAAATTGACTACAGAGTTAAGAGCTTGTATTCACTTTACAATAAAATTAAAAAATATAAGGGTGACATTGAGTCCATTTATGATATATCTGCGCTCCGAGTTACAGTTCCAGAAGTTTCTGATTGTTACAAAGTTTTGGGAATAGTTCATGGCGCCTGGCGCCCACTCCCAGAGAGAATAAAGGATTATATTGCCACTCCAAAACTTAACGGCTACAGATCTATTCACACCACTATTTTTTCTGGAGATGGAGCGATTATTGAAGTCCAAATAAGAACTGAGAAAATGCATAGAGAAGCAGAATATGGAGTCGCTTCACATTTGTCTTACAAAGAAGGTAAAAAAAGTGCAAACTGGATAGAAAGGCTTTCCGAATATCATAAAATAGTTGGTGATGAATTTGTGGAAGGAGTAAAAACTGATTTCTTTGAGGAAAGGATATTTTTGTTTACACCACTTGGAGATGTTATTGATCTCCCTAAAGGCTCGTCTTTAATTGATTTTGCTTACGCTATTCATACAGATATTGGAGACCATATGTCCGGTGGAAAAGTTAACGGAAAATTTGTAGCTATTTCTACTATACTTAAAAACGGAGATCGTGTAGAGATAGAAACTAAAAAAAATGCGAAACCTAGCAATAAATGGCTAGAGTCATGCAAAACCACTATGGCCAGACGCAAAATTCAACAGTCACTGGATAAAAAGTAAATAAATTAGGGTAATTGAAAAGGCCTCGACGCAGGAACGCGAAATGCGTTGTACCTTTCCGTTGAGACCTCAATCCTTTCTTATCATTTCACGATGATGTTTCTTGTTACAGATTCACATGGCAACTTGTATTTACAAGCCACCAATTCCCTGTGATTGCTTATATACACACTATCAAGTGGCTGTCCCATCTTAATAAGGGGCTCCACGACATTCGTGTCAACCTTACTCCATGTTCTAAACTCCTCTTCAATCATCTCTTGCTGTGTACGGTGACGATTAAAGAAACTTCTGGGTTGCTCTAGGTGAACCGCCTCGTGAACAAGAGCTACTCCAAAATCGTTCTTGTTTTTTGGAGTATATCCGGTCGGTACATTATCTGCAATCCTCACAATGAAAAACAACATGTTAGATATTATTTCAATGTGAGGATAGGTGCGAGAAGTGTAAAAAGATCGCATAAAGGTATTGCCGTATTTGGCCTCTCCCCTAATGAGAACTACCACTTCTTGTCCAGTTGACCTCTTACTCTTCTCAGATAATTCATACACCCAGCTAATCTTCTCTTTCATAAACGCTGGCATATAGGCATTCTCTGGAAGAGTCGGTACTATTGCTCGAACCAACTGATTCCCGAGATTCGTCACGTCCTGCTCATTCACGAAAAAAGGAATCCCTGGTTTTTGCTGAGCCTCTACAGGACTATAAAAACAGACAATGGCAATTAGAAACATCAAAATGTATCTCATATAGCCCTCCGGTATATGATTGTGCACTATATATATTATATGTCAAATAGAAAAATTCTTGATTGAATACAACTCTTCATCACTGCTATTTTCCTCAACCTTCTTCTGTTCAGGAGTTCTATCATCCATTTCTTCTAAGGTAACATTTTTCAAGTCCTGCACAGTTATTTTTGTTGCAGTGTCGTCTTGAATATATTCAGGAATATTTTGATTTTTGGGTGGGATAGGATTTGCTTCTATGTGCTTATCTAGTTTTTCTGTCGGCGACTTCATTTTGTTTGACTTGATAAGCTCAAGTATTTCGTGTAAGTCCTCTGGTGAAAAGAAATCAATGGTAATTTTACCTCCATTTTCTCTTTTTTCGATTGAAACTCTTGTACCAAGAGTCTCTGTGAGTCGCTCTTCCATTTCTTGAGTCTCTGGATCAAGAGTTGCCCCTTTCTTTCTAATTTTGTCATAGGCAATACGCCTACCAATAGCTTCAGTTTCACGAACAGTAAGCTTCTTAAACATTATTTCCTTAAACAGTGTCATCTGTTCATCCGGTCTATCACCAAGCATCATAAGCGGTCTTGCATGACCTTCTGAAATCTTGCCTTGGGATAGTGCATCGAGGATTTCAGGAGGAAGGGCCAAAAGCCTGACTGAGTTTGAAACATACTCCCGACTCTTACCGACTTTTTTTCCTATATCTACATGCTTAAAACCAAACTCATCAATGAGTCTTTGAAACGCTCTAGCCCTATCAACTGGATTGAGATCCTCTCTTTGAATGTTTTCAATAATAGCCAGCTCAAGCTTCATGAGATCGTTGGTCTCATCTCCAACTTTTATTAAAACTGGAACTTGAGAAAGTCCCGCTAGCTTGGACGCGCGCAAACGTCTCTCGCCAGCTATGAGTTCATACTCTACTGCTAAACCACCATCTTCTTTTGGCACTTCTCTACGAGTCACCACAAGTGCTTGTAGCACTCCGTACTGGCGAATAGAATCAGCTAACGACTGAAGTTCTGGTTCGGAAAATTCCCTTCTTGGTTGAAAAGGATTTGGAACTATCTTATCTACATCAATCCAGAATATTGAATCATTATAAAACTGTGACATGAGCTTAGTTTAAGCTAAAAAAGTAAATGTGAAAAGTAAACAAAATGAGGATAACACACATAATTTTAACATATAAAGTCAGGCCGTCCCATTTTTGGAACGGCCCGTCGCTCTTTCATCCTGGAGTTGCTTCGATAAGCTCACGCGAACACTGAGCGCGATGAGCTTGTATATTACCTACTATCCTTTTGCCACACATGCCACAAGTCGAACAACAAACAACTGCATGTATAGCTGGTATGAACGCCGCCGATACCTGACCAACTTCTGGCCCATCATGACACGAGCAGTCACACTCTTGCCAGCCCTCTCCTACTTTATGCACTTTATACATTGTCACTCCCTTTGGCATACTATCACCCACGCTATAAAAAACAACTATCCAAAATCCCCTACTAATTCTGGCTCAATTCTAAATCTGACACCAAATTCCATATATACATTCTCCACAACTTCATTCGATAAGTCCACAACCTCTTTTGCAGTACCCTTGCCTGTAAAATTATTTATCACCCCCGCATGAGTTTCTAAAATTCTTACACCATTATATTTTTTTCCTCTATATCCCAAAACCTCGACTAAAACACCATACGGAATTTTGTAACCCTGCTTAACTTTAAACACACTTTTTTTATCTTCCATCTCCTTCGCCTTGGCCTTAAATCCTAACTCGTTAAGTCTCAGTATTATTTTATTAAACACTTTTTCAGAAACAGGTTCTGCGTTCCAAAAACTTCCTACAGTGCCATTTTCTGGTTTATCGGGATATGGAAATTTTTTATTTCTAACTTCAATTACAGCTTTTCTAGTATTTTTCAAATTAATTTCCGATTTGGATTCCGAAAAGTATTTTTTTAAGTCGTCATATTCTGTATTTACTTTCCCATTCTTTAAGAGTCTAAAATATACATTTACTACTATATATCTCCCTTTATCTTGCTTTGGATCATTTAATACACTTTTTCTGTATGAAAAATTCAATTTCTCTTTTTTTATGTTTGAAAACTTCAAGTCTTTAGAGTCGAAAACATCAATTGACACTACTGTATTCGAAACCTCAGCACCATACGCACCAATGTTCTGAACCACAGATGCCCCAACCGTTCCTGGAATATGTGAAAGATTTTCCAATCCAAATAAATCAGAATCTACACAAGACTCCACAAACTTATCCCAATTCTCTCCCGCACCAACTTTGTAACTGACACTTTCATCATCTTCTAGAATCTTTGCTATACCTGAAATACCTATCTTAATAACCAGGCCAGTAAATCCACTATCTGAAACCAAAATATTACTACCTCCACCTAAAACAAAAACTGGGGTCATCTTTTGTTTTGCAAAATCAAGTGCATACTTTAGTTCTTCTAAATTTTTTACAACCACAAAATACCTAGCCAAGCCACCGACATACATACTAGTATATTCTTTTAGCGATATATTTTCTTGTATTTTAAGCTTATCCACTTCAATATTGCCCTAAATTTTAAGAAATTATATCATATATGATATTAAAAATTAAGTCAGAGTACAAAATGCAAGAAACAAAGAAAATTGGTGAAGTGATCAGGCGCGCCAGAGAAGACAAAGGATTAACTC
>JBAQWP010000025.1:0-4640 GCA_049298975.1 Minisyncoccia bacterium | reverse complement strand
GATTACATACCGAGATTGTACTTTTCCCGTGAGCATACCGCCAAGTGGTGAGGCGGCCATCATAGCAACTGCCATTGGTATAAAAAGATATCCGGTCTCGGTGGCATTATAACCGAGAAATGTTTGGGCAAAAACAGGTATTAAAAATACGCCTCCCATCATCCCCATGAATACTACAAAATTATTAACCAAAGCGTTGACAAACGCCGGGATCTTAAAAAACTTAAGGTCAACTATTGGCTCAGAAACTTTTTGTTCAATTTTAATGAACAAACCTAATAGTGATGCTACCAAGAAATAACATATCATACTTCCTGCCGAGAACCATCCCCAATCAGAACCTTTCTCTAGAACCAGGACGAGAGAAGACAACATGCCTCCTAAAACCAATGCACCCCACCAATCAAAAGATCTTGTTTTTACAGTTGAAACAGATTCATTTATAAAATACATGGCCATGACAATTCCCAGAATACCTATCGGAAGGTTGATCAAAAATACGGATCGCCAGCCAAAACTATCTATCAAAGGTCCTCCAAGCAAAGGACCAAATACAACAGCGGCAGCAAAAGATGCCGACCAAATACCTAGGGCCTGCGCCCGTTCTTTTCCTTCTTCAAAGGTCACAGCAATTATTGCCATTGCAGTCGGATAATCTGCAGACCCGGCAATTGCCTGGATTATGCGAAATATTATCATGGATGAAAGATTCCAAGATAATCCTGCCAAAACTGAACCGACTATAAAAATGCTGAAACCCCAAATATAGACCTTTTTTCTTCCGATAGTATCACCCAACTTTCCCCATATGGGAACAAAAACGGCATTGGCTAAAATGTATGCGGTAGCAATCCATCCTGCCGAAGAAACAGTTATACCAAAGTCATTAATAATTTTAGGTAGTGCCAAATTAACTATGGTTTGATCAAGACGACCTAAAAAAGTCCCCACGATAACAGTGAGTAAAATCCACCAACGTAGATTTGAGGCTTTTTTGCTATCTTCTTTTTCTTCCATAATTTGTTATTTTGTATAGATTATTATTTTTGCAGACATCCCATTTTTTAGTTCTGGATAATCAGCAACATTAAAACGTACCTTTATATTAAATTTCTTCGTTGGACGCTTGTCAGAAATGGAGAAAACCACTCCTGTGTCATCCGATGTCTGGCTGACGCTCTCAACCATTCCGATGTATTTTTTGCCACCGAACGCATCTACGGTAAAAGTTGCCTTTTGCCTAGGCTTGATTTTTTCCAATCCTTTTGTTTCATCGATGGCACCTATTACACGCATATCCTCAGGATGTATGACTGAAACAACTGTCATACCTGGAGGATAGAAAGCTCCGATATTGTTTGCAAGACTGATCACAACACCGCTTTGTTTTGAAGTGATTATATACGTTCCAATCAAAGCAACAGGGGTATTTGCAGTGATTGTTTCTCCTTCATTTACATATAAGGCATTAAGCGTGCCAGCTGTATTCCCCGAAAGATTAATTATGGGAACGTTTATTTCCGAATTCTCTATTGATAGAGTACCACTACTCCCTTGCCAAAAAAGAAATCCTCCTAACAGCAGAAATATGACAACAATTCCTATTATGCTTTGAACATATGGCCTACTGAATATATTTCCTTTTTTTGCATTTTTTTCTTCACTCATGTTATTTATTTTATAATATTAATTTGATAAGATTTCTATCGCGGGCGTATTGGGTGTAGCTATCTGTCCTGCAGTAATTGATACATTTACAACTTTTCCGTCCAATGGAGCCGTAATGACAGTATTGTTGTATGCTCCCTGCGCTATTTG
This sequence comes from Minisyncoccia bacterium, assembly GCA_049298975.1. Lineage (GTDB taxonomy): Bacteria > Patescibacteriota > Minisyncoccia > Phycocordibacterales > DATDWN01 > C7867-006. The sequence goes on along the minus strand of JBAQWP010000025.1, from coordinate 2,822 downwards.
AAGAGCTCCTTGGGTACTCTGAACTTGCGCTCTAGCAATATTCAAGTCTTCAGATCGTGCAGATGTTTGTTTCAAAGCCAAAGTTGCCTTAGCCTGATCCAATGCCGATTTAGCACTTTTAATTGCTTGTACATCATTTGTAATGCTTAAATTGACAGAGTCAACTGTAGCTTTTGCTGAAGTTACAGCGTTCTGATAAGCTGTAATTGTTGCTTGGTTGCCGCCGCTTGAGATTTGAGTGCTAGAAGTTAAAATGGTTAATAGATCGGTTAAATAATTCCTGACGGTAGTGATGTAAGCCATAGAATTTGCAGCAGTCTGACCAGCGCTTGTTTCACTGATTGCTGAAATTTCATTTTTCCATTTAACAAGAAGAGAATTAACGTCTACAAACTCATTGTTAACATTACTTACTAACTGCTGATTAGTCTGAACAGTGCCTATAATGCTGAACTGTGGATTTGATGATAGCGGGTTGGAAAACAAACCATATGTATTAGATAAAACAACAGTATTAACACTGCTGTACGCTGTAGTGAGATCACGGATCAGATTTTGTTTAGCATTTTCAAGGGCGGTATTTGCCGAATCAACAGATGCTTGGGTCACTGCTATGTCTTGACTTGAAGCTCCGTTCAATAATTTATCATATGCAGTTTGTGCCGCCAGATATGCGGCTTTAGCTTGATTGATCGCTCCTAAAGTACTTTCAGCGTCAAGGCTTGCCAGAACAGCACCGGCCTTTACGGAATCGCCAATCTTTACATTGACACTTTTAATCCTTCCTCCTATGGGAAAAGCCAGCGTCAGATCTTGAGAATACCCGTTGCCTATATCAGTACTGCTTGCCACCTGCAATCCGTCTATATCTGAAGATAGCTGTGCGATATCTTTTCCGTGATTGATGGTGCTTGCGGTGCCGATAGCAAGTGCAACTACAAGAGCGACTCCTATTGTAAGTTTTGGTGATGAAATTATTTTTTGTAGGTATTTTTTCATATTTATTCTTTTACTAATTTATTAAGTATCTTGACCAGCTGCTTTCTCTCACCATCTTCCAGTTTTGAAATTAACTTTGTAAAAATATCCAGCTTGATCTGGCGAAATGATTCCCACGCCTTAGGTGTCAGTGTAATGCGTATTGTCCTTCTGTCTCTATCATTTACAACTCTATTTACCAGTTTTGTTTTTTGCATTGCTTCTATAATAGCGGTAACTGACGGAGGGGTTATTTTCAAGTGGCCTGCTATCTCTTTCATTGATGGATTTCCTTTTTCGGCTATATAAGACAAAGCATCAATCTGCGATATCGGGTATTTCAAGTATTTTGCTTCACGCCTCAAAACGTCTGATAGTCTTATGCGAAAACTAAAAAGTGCCTCTTCTAGGGTAAGCTTGTCTTCATTGTTCGGTCTTTTTTTCATATTATTAATATTTCACTTAACTAATTATTAGCTAAACTAACAATACCAAAGACTAGCAAAAAAAGCAACTATCCATTAAAAACATAGTTTTTGTTTATTATTTATACTATCGAGAAAAAAGCTATCACACTTCTTAAAAAGATTCGATCAAAGAGCTGTAAATGGAAATTCGCTTCTTTGATGCGATCCGCATAATCACTCAACACTTTTTTAGATAAATCATCCCATCCTAAACCTAAAGCACCTGCGTCAGGAGCTAGATCTTTAAAAAGTAATGCTGCATGATACAGTGCTTTTCGTTGAACCCATATAAGCTCTCTTCGTACCTTTCCATCAATATCTTTTTCTAAAACTTTTTTAAGTTCTTGCACACCAAAAGCTATATGACGTAATTCATCCTTTTTTACTTTTACGGTTTAATATACTCATATTACATATTTATTTATTCATACCTTAAGGCATCAATCGGGTTTTTCTTTCCTGCTTGACGTGCTGGATAAATGCCGAATACAATACCGGAAAGTGCCGAAACTCCTAGTCCAAGAGCAACTGCTATAAGGGGAAACTCAAAAACCCAACCAATAGAAGCAAAGAACGTAGTAATCACAAAATAAATTAATCCTACAATTACAGCCCCAAGCGCAACACCTATTATACCGCCAATTAAGGTCAATAAAACCGATTCAATTAGGAATTGTTGTAGTATGTCATTGTTAGTTGCACCAACTGCTTTACGGAGCCCTATCTCGCGTGTGCGTTCCGTCACAGCAACAAGCATGATATTCATGATACCGATACCACCTACAATAAGTGAGATTGAAGCAATTGCTGCCAAAAACACTGTAAGCACCGATGTAATTGTTCCAAGTATGGAAAGAATATCTTCCTGTGTTTGTATATCAAAATCATCTTTCTTTGGATCGGTGATTCCGTGATTTTGACGCAATGACGAAGTGATTCGTGATTTTACAAAATCAACTTCATATTGAGGATCCGCTTGGACCATGATGATATTGAAGTAAGTAATTCCAAGCAGTTCTTTCTGAGCCACAGTAATAGGTATAACAACAAGATTTTCTTGATCAGCACCACCGAGTCCTGCTACACCCCCCTCAAGTACTCCGACAACGCGGAATGAAATATTTTTTACTCGTATCGATTTATTGATTGGATTAACATATTTTCCAAAAAGCTTTATTGCAAGCTCAGGCCCAATAACAGCTACATGAGACGCTGAATCAACGTCTGATTTAGTAAATGCATATCCTTTACTCATGGTGAGATTACGGATCTCAAACATACTAGCGGTAGACCCCTGATAACTCACAGTTTCATTATTATTCCCATATACAACTTCAGCTTGCCCGGTTACGAAGGGCGAAACTGCAAGTATAGAAG
>JBAQWP010000024.1:0-8521 GCA_049298975.1 Minisyncoccia bacterium | reverse complement strand
ATCTTATTCCAACCCCATCTCTGGCTGCGAGATAAAATAGGTATGATTCAAGTCCGTTTACTGATTCTGGAAATCTATAACCCAAATCAAATATTTTTTTATTAAAAACAGGTTTACAATCACCTTTAATTCTAAACTTAGTCATCATTTCTGTATAGTTGAGATCATAGTACTCTTCATTCAAAAACATAAAACCTCCATCTTTTATGCCATCATTTCTAACGATAACTGAATTAAAAAAAACGATTAGAGTGTCCGCCGGAACAGTGGCTAATTTTTTTTTGATTTTAGATACTGCATCAGGAAAAAATTCATCATCATCATCTAGTGTTGCTATCCACTCTGAACTAGACATTTTAATACCTTGATGCCTTGCAACATTCACTCCACCACTCACTTCTCTATTAAATAACTTTAAATTCTCCTTATCTTTAAGTGTTTCAAGATAGTATTTTGTTCCGTCACTACTTCCATCATTTACAACAATGATTTCATCCGGATATTCAGTTTGATTAAAAATACTCTGTAAACATCTAGCCAACAAAGTCTTCCTATTCTTACTAGGTATAAGAATGCAAAGTGTACTCATTTTTTTAGTATAAATATAGTTAAAGAACTGAAACCAAATTTCTCCAATATGCGCCTTACACTATCAAATCCGAAGCCGTACCCAGAATGAACTGAGGTTGGTAGCTCGGTGACAATCTTGTAGCCTGCTTTTTTGAAAGTAATTCGCCAGTGCCCCTTCCCCCATTTAATAAACTCCTCATAGTGCGAAGAATAATTACCGTGTATTGAGGGAAAAAATACTTTTTTATACTTTGAAAACCGACTATTACTTTTTGTATTATTTGCTGAGTTAATATTATTTTCTGATGAATTTTTATTCCCTTGAAAAACTTTTTTTCCTTTAAACACACCAACTACTCTATCTAAAATAAGCAAAAATAGATTTGGATAAAACATAACCAGATATGCAATCTTCATAAATCTATTTGGAACAACATGAACAGAGAAGCCGTCGTCTTTGAGAAAAACTTTACTATTCTTTAAAAATCCCTCTAAATCACTAAGATGCTCTAGTAGACTGGAAGTAAAAATAATATCAAACTGTCCCTCTCTAAAAAAACCTCCTATTCTATCTGCATCACACTTTATATATTCAACTGACGGTATCTTTATTTTGATTCGATCAAAATTCAAATCAGCAGATATGAGTTTATGTAAGTGGCTAGACAAAATAGAGGTTTGAAACCCATCACCAGCACCCAACTCTAGTCCCGAATCAAATTTTAAATTACCGAAGTAATCGAATATTATATCTATCTCCTTCTTTCTTGTATTATGTAGATGTGATAACCAATCAACCTTAAAAAGCATAGGCGTATAATATCTTCTTACTCATTCCATTGCAAACAAGATCTATTCTAAATATTTACCATCCCAGTGGTGTGGCTTGATGAAATTGTACGAAGAAATATCTGAATACTTTACATCAATTTTTTTATCCTCAAATATTGGAATTAACATATCATTAAGGTCGGAAAATGAAAATCTTGATTTTGTATTTTTTATTGCATTAAAAACTGTGGGGATATCTTCGTAATTGTATCCAATGACCTTTGCCATTACAGCATCCAGAATTACTGGATTTTCACTTGCAATAAGCAGACCTAAAGGTTTAGGAAGGGGCTCCAGGGGGCCCTCACCTTCTCCAGCTATTATGCCATCAATAATATTTAGTATTTTCTTAGGTTTATCAGAATAAAAATACGCAACATGGTTCAAATCAAGAGTAGTCCGCCAAATTGTGTCATTACCATACCAGCCACCAGCAGAAATTTTGTCTGCTCCGATTTTATCAGAAAAAAGCCACATAAATTCAAGAATTTTTAAATATATTTTACGTGTAATAGGATTAAAATCGTTTAAGTTCTCCCAGACATAGTCATAAAAATCCTCATACTTTTCTCTTAACCAGCTGTAGTTTTTATAATTGTCTCCACCCCTCTCTCTTGAGCCCTTTATATGATGTGGCAAAAATTCTTTGTGGCCGTTAATGCCAACTAGATTTTTTAATGCACCAGTCAACCCAGCCTTTATGTGAGTCTTAAACTTCGGTAAATTAATCATAAAGTCAGCTTCAAATATCCTTTTAGAAACCAAGTATTCATGCTTACCTTTCTTGTGATGTTTTTGCATCAAACTTGGTTTGTATTTTGTGACTCGAAACCGGTGAGAAAATTCTGATATTTCTTCTAGAAAGCTCTCCTTACCCAGATCTACTAACTTATATTCTTTGTCATACTCTCCCTCTTGAAGTCTAACTCCTTGACCTCCTTCAGATGATTTTGAGGAGTCCATGGTTGTAATTCTCCAGTCTTCTATAAAAACCTCAATGTTGGGATACTTTGCCCTAAAGTTATTTACAACTTCTTCAATCCTGTTGCCTCTTTTTAGATTTTCGAAGTTACAATTTTGTAAAGGCGCATCTCCTATAATTATTTTGCCTCTACCTGCCATAGATATGGCCAAATAATCCATTAGATATTTAATCAAAGATGTATGAGAAATCAAAGAATCGATGTTATAACCTAAAGGATTAAAATCCCTAACCCAATTGGGTTTTATGAGTGCAGTTTCTCCAGGTTTTATATATTCAGAAAAGGGATTGTCTTTTGATAAACCCAAACCCAAAAAAAGATTCTTTAAAGCTTGGTCAAGGTGTGAGGCAGTTTCGAATGGAAAATCTGGATAGTGATCCTTAGTTTTTACAATTGAAATATTATTTTTTATTTCCTTATTATTCATTTTCTTCCCAATATTTACCCATTTCCAAATCTAAAGAAATTGGTGTGAACTTTTCAATCCCGCTTCCAGGATAATTCGTCATCTCCCCCAAGTATATATTTCCATCAACATTGTAGAGATCTATTCTTATATAATCAAAAGTCTTTGATAACCGCTCTGCAAGTGAAAGCATGTATTCAAAATTTTTAGGTCTCGGTGATTCTGGACCTTGTTTAAACTTGAGAGTTCCTTTTATGTAATTCCAGCCCTTATCATACAAAGTCCTCGAATGGTCGATGAACCGATCAAAGTCAATCTGAATAAATACACACTGCCCATTTACCATATGAAACTTATAATCCCTTGGTAAATTGCCAGTTTCATCCCTAAGTAACTTCTCCACAACTACCAACCTCTTTTTTATTTGTCCGTATGCCCACTCATGTTTAAGCGTCCCATATGGACGCGCAAGCTGTTCCTTTAGTGAAGAAACTATTTTATCTCGATCAAGTGGTGCATTTTTACCCACAATAAAATTTGGTCCTGAGTTATGATTTGCTTTTACAATATACTCACCAGAAAAAGAATCGAAGGGTATCATATCTGGATCTGACCCAGAATACAAAAGTGGCACAAGAACTTTATTTGCCTCATCTTCACCAAGCACCTCCTTTACATGTTCTCTAACTCTATACTTATCTGAAACAATTGTTAAAACTTTCCTTCTATCATGTATTTTTTTCCAAACCAAATGTTCGCTAAATGTTTTAGGATTGTCAAAATTTGGCTCATACCCAGTACTTTCAAAAAACCTCTTCTTCTCAATTCTATAACCAGTCAATATTTCTGAAAAATCAAAATACTTGGACCTAAGCCAGTAAATTAATGGTGAGTTCCACAGGGGTCTCAAAAAGGACTTTAGTTGGTTCATTTTGCCGATTATATCACTACAAATGCCACCAAACAATCAATCTCTCTGATCATCTCTTCTGACCAACAAACAAAAGATATGGGCTGGTATACTTCCAACCTAAGTCCATTTTTGAGAGAAATACTCGAAAAATAAGATCGAATGGTCTTTGCAAAATTAATAATATTCTGTAAAGCAAATATTTCAATTTTGAATCAGTATTAAAAAGACCCACACTAAAAATACCGACATAACCACAAAACATTACTTCTATCCCGTTCTTTGTAAAAAGATCGCTATATACTTTCTTATCCATTATTGAGAGGTTGTGTAGATCATATGAAGACTTATTTAAAAATTTTGCTAAGACACGATTGAGACCATTTAGGTTGGGTATCATTACAACCACATAACCATCTTTTTTAATCAAATCTGCATGAAGCTTAACTACACTATGGACGTCATCATAATGCTCGATAAAACCTCTTGAAAAAATAATGTCATACTTCTCAAAATTATTTTGCTGAAATTTATTATCAAAAAAATCAGCAAAAATAATATTTGATGAGCTGACTCCTTCCTTAGAAAAATTATCTCTAGTAATCTCACAACCCTTTTCAGAATACTCCACTCCATACGGCTCGTAGCCAAAGTTCTTTCGAAAATTTAAAAGATACTTTCCTGGAGCACAACCGATCTCTATTATCTTCAAACTACTTTTTTTTGGTAATAATTTGGGTAATATATTCTCCCAAATTACAAAATTGCTGTAATCTCTACTTATGTTTTTTAGCCAATCCTTTATGCCTGGGTTGGTTTTTTTAGAACTAGAAATATTGTCATATATAGAATCCCAGTACTTTTTTTCGGATAGATTCTTCATACGAATATTATACTTATTAAACGATCTATATGCTTAGACATCGAAAAGTTTTCAATTATTCTTTGTCTGCCCAGATCTCCAATTTTTTTTCTAAGAGCACTATCATTCATTAACTCTATTATTTTTTGAGTTATTTTTACCACATCCTTAACAGGCACAACATAACCTGACTGTCCATCATTAATTATCTCAGTTACCGCACCTACGTTCGTAGCTATTGATGGGATGCCAAATGACATGGCTTCAAGCAAAACATTAGGACAACCTTCTCGAGTAGATGACAACACAAATACTGAGGCTTTCATGTACTCTTTGTCTACTGATTGTCTTTCTAAGTTTCCCAGGAACTTTACCTTCTCTACAACTCCTATATCCTGGATAAAAGACTCCAGCTCAAGCCTCATAACCCCATCCCCAATTATCCGCAGTGATGCTTCTGGGTATGACCTTAAAACCTCTAAAAATGCCAAAATTAACGTTTTTTGGTCCTTTTTGGGGGTTAGACTGCCATTAGCCAGAATGGTCCTGCCGTCATCTATATGGCTTGATTCAGGTATATTGACCCCATTGTAAAGTATAGCTATTTTCCCTTTGTAAAAGGGTAGATAACTCTCAAGTGACACGCCAACCTCCTTGGAAACCACTATTATATTTTTGACCAAAAAATTCATTAGGATATCAAATATTTTGAATATTTTTGGTTTTGGGTATGCCACGTTCGCTTCTCTAATAAACAAGCTTATGTCTTTAAAAAACAACACGGCAAATCTCGAGAAGAAAATAGCATCATTTAGAGTTGAGTAAACCGAAACTCTACCCAAACTTTTTAGTAAATTTCGAAATTTTAGTAATGAGTTAATATCATAAATACTTTTTGATTCTAAAAAAAATATCTTATTACTTTCAATTCTTAAACTACTTAAAAGTGGACTTTTGCTTTTATCGCCATATAAAATTGCAAAACACACATCATACCCAAGCTTATGCAGAGCATTAGCATCATTAACAAAAACAGTTTCTGCCCCACCATACCCTAAATTGTTAATGATAAATAATATTTTATTAGACATTCTTTTTGTAAATTCTGTTCATCTGGAAATCCCTTTTAAAAAAGGGATGTAATAGCCTGAAAAAAAAGTGATTTATTGTGTATATCACATAAGAAAAAATCATAAAGATAAGATCTGTTATCCTTTTACTTTTCTTATACCTTTTAAGTAAGTGCAACATACCTAATTCATATTTTAGAGGTGGAATCCATGAAAAATTACCTGATACATAGTCAAAACCAAATTCTTTCATTAGCCTATCCAGATTTTCATCATTAAATTGAAAAAGGTGATAAGGAGGAGTTACTGATGACCAGGGTATGCCAAAAAACTTATAAAGAAGATAATTAGTTTTTGACCAGGGACAATTCAAGTTTGGAGTTGTAATACCCACGTATCCCCCATTCTTAAGTAAACTAGAACAATTTATTATGAAGTCTCTTGGACTGTTTATATGTTCGATTATCTCACCTAAAAACATCAGATCGAAACTATTTTTGTCATACGGAGCATCCTCTAAAAAACCATTATAAACAGGCAAGCCGTTTTTATTGGCATGATCAGCTGTTCTTTTATTTACCTCAATTCCATATGGATCAAATCCTCTTTTTTTAGCCCAATATAGAGTTTGGCCGTTTCCACAACCAACATCAAGAATTTTCCCTTTTGGACACACCTTCTCAAAATAGTCATATATAAATGAAACTCGCTCTGGTTCCTGTGTTTTGGCAAGATCCTCTACCCTATTTGCCTGATAACCAGATTCGTACGAATACAATGTATCTGCTAAAAATTGCTGGGTTGGTTGAGGAGATACAAAAACCAACCCGCACTCAGAACATTTATATAATCTATAATCATCCTTGCTCAACAGGAAAAATGCCTCATCACCACAAACATGACAAAGAAATTTATTTTCTACAATCATAAACTATTGAGGTTATATACTTGTCTTTATCTTGATAAACAGGTAGACATGAATCTATATATTTCTCATATATAGTATCCTTTGGAACCTTAGGAATATCAATATACAAAAGATGCCCGCTAAAATTCTTGAATACCTCCTCATATGTAGGCTCAAAACCCGGCACCGCATACAGTCTTCTCTCATATTTACCGATCTGTCTAATACTATATCCGCCTAAATCGTTATATACCAATACCTTTTTAATATCAGGATTACTTTTTATGTACTCAATGGCTTTCATTGCTTGTCTTGGAGCGGAACCATTGTTTGTCCCTAGCAAATATTCTTGAGTAAAATTGAAATTATAAACAAGGCCCAACAAAACAAGAGCTATCAAAAATGTTGTTTTGTTTTTATTTTGAAACAGATACAAACCGACCAATATAAATCCCAGAATCCACATAAATCCAATGTAAGTAAATGAAATATAAAAGCCTGTTGGTCCAGAACCGCCGAAAAATGGATACAGGAAATTCCATTTCAATGAAATTGCTCTGCTTATCCACTCAGTTTTTGGGTGAAGTGGTGGAACATACTGTGATATACCTTGCAATAAAGTAATACCAAGCAAAATAAAAGCGACAATGGTAATATATCTTTTTCTTACCCCTGAAAAATCGACCTTTTCCGAGGTAAGAAATACCGCAGAGATAACTAGAGTAGGAATAATAAGAAACTCCAAATACCTATCTAGAGCGCCTAAAGAAAAATCAAAAGCTAATATATAGAATATAAGTCCTACAAATATAAACAAATAAAATACCCGGGTTCCCTTCCACACATCTTTAATCGCAATAATTGGAATAAGCACAAACAAAGGTGAGAGATAAAGTAGTGCCTTAATAAGCTGAATAAATGTTTGGGTCCATCCTCTACCGTTTATAACCGCAAAATGCTTCCAATAAACTAACGCTTTCTCTAGATTAAAGAATGGGAATATAAACTTTATTATAAGGAGCAACAAAACAAAACCAACAGCACAACATACTCCGTAAAATAAATATTTAAAAATCCTCCTTTTGTCCTCAAAAACCTTTTTTTCAAGTGCAAAATCTAGTGCTATTGCAATTGTTGGAAGTATACCTGAAACCTTTACTAAAAATCCCCCAGTTATTCCCAACAACATCACCACCCCCCATTTCCAATCCTTCCAACCTGAATCTCTGAATTTAAAATACCCAATGAGTGACGTTAAATAAAAAAACGGCATTACTGCACCATCAACATCGATCATAAGAGATGCCAAAATAGAATAATATGAAACAGCAAAAAATGTACCGGCAACAATTGCAACTTTTTTACCGTACAAGTTGCGAACCAAATAATACAGTAAAAGCAAATTTGCAATACTAAAAATAAGTGGCATAAAACGGAAATTGTTGTAACCAAGGTTTGGAGCTAAAACTCTGTAGATATACTCAGTAAGGGGTGGATGTGGCACAGATCCGGGAGGATAAACAGATTCGTCAGAATAAAGTGGCCATTTGTATTCATCTTGATGATATGGAAAATGCACGGCAGGAAGTCTTAACCCTAAAAAAACCAACACTATAAAGAGAAGAACGAGATACTCTTTTTTATAAAATTTCTTCATTTTAGAAAAATATCTTGGCAACAACTAAAATCCCCTGCTTCCATGGAACCCTATGATTCACACCGCTTTTGCCCTTAAAGTCACTCCTATGAGCTAAATACCATTCATAGTTTCTGATTAAAGCCTGTTTGTTAGAGTATTTTGGCTTCCACCCAATAACACTTTCTGCTTTTTCAATAGACACAAAACTATCTTTAGATGCTGTTTCATAGACCCATTTATAAAGTGGTGAAATTTTCAAAGACTCAAGAATCCTCAATGTCCAAATCATAGGCTCTGCAGGAAATCCTTTTATTTTCTTTCCAAATCCAGCTTGATCTAAAAC
>JBAQWP010000023.1:0-1567 GCA_049298975.1 Minisyncoccia bacterium | reverse complement strand
AGCTGGAAGTAATATATTACTTGCTGGCTGGGCAATGTCTAAAAGATTTCTGGGTGGGGTACTGTCAGTTTTTCTGGCACTGTTTGCTTCCAATTTTCATCCGTTTCTGGCTTGGTATCATTCAACTCCTAATTACTTCTTTTTCAATTCAGGAAGATTTATTGAACAAGTTATAAACGAGTATCCTTTGTATTCATTTATTCTAGGTGACCTACATGCTCACATGCTATCACTCATACTAACCACGACAGTTGTTGTTCTGGCTTTGGCACTAATGAGTGAAACAAAAGAAAATAAATGGTTGGTGGCATCCATGGGTTTTCTAGTTGGTCTTATGTTTTCAACTAACGCATTCGATATAATAAACTACGGAATATTTTGTGGAGTTATTTTAGTGCTGTATTGGTTCAGAAAGAACTTTTCGATGTCCGAGATGTTGAGAACTTGCGTTATGTTTTGCATCCCCTTTGCTTTGCCAGTCATAGTTTTTAATATGAATTTTATTTCTCCATCGGGAGGACTTGGATTTTCGTTTATGAAAACGCCTTGGGCTCATGTTTTTATGCAGTTTGGTGTTTTCATTACTCTTTACTTACTCGCGTTTGTGATTGCAATGAAAGTTTTCAGAGTAGAGTATACAAAATGGTTCAAAAATTTTAAGTGGAGTCAGTCTTGGCCAGAGTTAGTGCGCCTAATTCACACATCCTCACCAGAGAAAATAGTTTTACTCGGAGTCATCATCTCTGGTCTCTGCCTTGCGCTACTACCTCAGTTTGTTTTTTTAAAGGATATATATTTTATTCAGAATCCACCTTTTTATAGAGCCAACACTGTATTTAAAATTTGGTATGAGGCATGGATTTTGCTTGCTTTAGGTGCAGGTGTTCTCGGCATTATGTTTTTCGGTTGGCTCTCTCAAGTCTATAAAGCATTTGGTAAAGTGCTCGGAGTAATCTTATTAATCATTCCGATTATAATAAGTCTTTTTGGTTTTAGGATAGGCTATATAACTTTGGAGGATAACCTTGCAAACACTTTGGATGGTTTGGACTATATTCAGCACCAAGCCGGTCCTCAGGATTACGAGATAATAAAATGGGCAAGAGAAAATATTATTGGTCAACCAATAGTTTTAGAGGCCGCTGGTCAAAGTTATACAAACTATAACTGGTTTTCAGCTTTTACAGGCTTGCCAACGATTGTCGGTTGGCTAAGTCATGAGTGGGGTTGGAGGTATGACCAGAACTCTTGGCCAGTTATTGCCGGTAAGTCAGGGAAGGTGGAGATATTTTATAAAACACAAAATCCTGAAGTTGTTCGAGGTATGGCTGAGGAGTTTCAGATAGGGTATGTTCTTGTAAGTGAAAATGAAAAGACTTCATACAGAGTGGAGAACAAGACGATGGAGAGTGCTTTTGGTAAACCAATTTTCGATAATGGTAAAAGTGCACTTTACAAAACATCTTTTAATGCAAAAAATTAAGTAGTTAGTCAGCAAATTTGTGTAATGAGCAGAGAGGGCCTATAGTTAAGTGGTATAACACATCCATGGCATGGATGTAGCGGG
>JBAQWP010000022.1:0-4014 GCA_049298975.1 Minisyncoccia bacterium | reverse complement strand
ACTTGAAGTAGGCGATAGGCTTAGTATTAGTGCTTCAGCCAAAAATCCATGGCCAGTTTTTGTGGTTCATTTTAAACAAATTTTTGAGCACAAATATTTTTATTTGAATAATCCCTACAATTTTTATAAAAAAATTAACGAAATGATGAAGCTGCTCATCAGATCCTTTTTAAGGCTTTTTTAGATAGTGTTTAGCAGTAATTAAGAAGAGAGTATTACCTATTATTTTTCCCACAACTGCCCCCCATATTCCAAAGAAATATATCATTATATACAAACTAGAGACGCTAAATATCGGATGCAAAAAGTTGAACCTGTAAATGTACTTTGATCTAATCGAAGACAGAGCTGTAAATAGTAGATTCCCTGATGTGCTAATAGCGATTGCGAGTGCGTAAAATTGTGAGTAAAGTATAGATTCTAGATACTGAGGGAAGAATAGCCTGAATAGTAGGGGAGCGAGTAAGCAATATACTAAAGCACCTGCCAAAGCGAACCAGAAGAGTTGGAAAGCTTTTCTTGGGGCAATACGTCTAACTTCATCAGCACCTTTCTCAGAAAATTTCGGAAATGCTAGCAGAGAAACTGGTCTTAGCAACCCTCCGAGTCTTTCTGGCACATTTGAGGCAAATGCATAAATTGCTAGCTGGGTTGCTCCTAGATAATGGAAGACGACAATATTATCAAGATTTAATACCATAAATGGAATTATATTTGATAAGCTAAATTTCTTACCATAATCAATTGCCTCCTCCTCAAACTGGTCACTAGGTCTATATTTTCTCAAAACAAATAAATATACGAGGAAGTTCAAAAGGGTATTAAGTGTAAAGCTAAAAAATACAAGCCACAATATACTAGGTAAAAAAATTACTAACAATATTAGACCAAAATAATACCCAAAATTAATAAGCTGATTAAAAATAAAAAAATAATAAAAATCTTTCTTAGCAGAAATGTATGCAGTCCAAGTGTTAAATGCATTTGTAAACGGTATGGTAGTGGATACTATAAGGACACTCAAACTTAATACTAAATTATCATTTAAAAAATAATAAAGAGAAATAAACATACCAAGCAATATAGGAATAATCGAAAACCTAATTTGAGTTACGACTGACTTTCTAAAGACACCTTCAAAACCACGCGCGACTGATTGAGATACGGCAGTGTTCATTCCAGTCAAAGTTAGTGCCCCGATAATAGATGATATAGAAATAATAAATTGGTAATTACCATAAACCTCCTTTTGCAAATACTTAGCAAAAAGAATAGAAAGCAAAAAAGAAAATAAAGTAACAATAACTGTGTTCGCATTAATCCAAAAACCACCCTTGGCAAGGTACACCATATCTGTTCCAGTATATTTCTCGAGGGACCTTAGAAGGGAATACGTACTATTTCTTATCGAATTCATAAGAAGCTAAATATAACATTTTCCGGACAAAAATTCAGTAAGGGAAGCAACGGAAGCATAAATAGCTAAGAAATGCACTTAGTAACAATAGATGGGGTAACTCGACATACTCAAAGGTATCAAGGACAAAATACACGTATAAATATGAATTAAACATGCATAAACATTGATAAAGATATAAAAGTAAGTAGTAATCATTATAAGTAATTTATAATCTTATTCCTCACATGAGCAAAATTGTCCTTTAGGTCATTATAGTGAATCCTTTTCTTAGTATTTATGTGCCTATTTTCGTATTTTTTGATGTTTTTTTGATCCAAATTTGATTATAGATCTACACTTAGCCGTAGTTCACGCACTTAGTTCTATTTTTCCTTGAACAAGTTTTTTTGCTTTGTTTTTTTGATTTTCTTTGTCAAATATTTTTTTATTTTTTTTGTAATTTTTTTTCTACAAAATCTCGGATCAAAGAGTTTTTCTCGAATCAACGAGAAAGCTTTATTTATCCACATATTTTTGTGAATTTTTATAGTTTAATATTCGATTTATCGTTATAATTTTATTGATGGGTTCTGATTTATTTTTTGAGAATAAAAAATATATTTCTGCAAAGGATGCAGCGAAGTTAACTGGCTACTCGAAAGATTATGTTGGACAGCTTTGTCGTGGCAATAAAATTGAAGCTAAAAGAATTGGACATACTTGGTATGTTTCAGAGGATTCAATTTTAAAATATAAAACAACTCCTACTACTTTTGACTTTGCTCAGAATCTAAAACCTAAAGTTGAGCCAATAATTATTTCGGAGCCGATGGAAGTTACTTCGGATGTTCATATTGTTTCAGAACCACACTTAGAGCTGTCTCAAGAAGCTAAGGATTTGAATAATGGTGTATCTAGTCCAGAGCTAGTGCAAGTTGTAATACCTTCGCTTCCTCAACATAGCAAACATTCTATCTTGTCAAATCAGGAAGCACACCTAACTTTTCCTGAAATTAACAAAATACTTTTAGTAAAGAAATCTGGATTATCTCCACAACCTGTTCTTTCTAGTTTCGGTTTAACAAAAGCTCTTTCTACGGTTTTGGTTTTGATGATATTTGTTGTTGGTCTTTCAAGTGTTAATTCAAAAGTTGGTTCATTTGTCTCAAAGTTTAGTGATCTAAATTTAAGAGAGCTTACCGCTTCAGTTGTTGATGCTACAAATACTGAAACAGCGAACGCAGTGGATCATGCAGGTCTTGTGGTTTATAACAGTGTTAACAGTTGGTTTGATCAAAATGTTTTCTCACCAATTGCAGGCTTGTTTAAGAAAAATGTAGTTCCTGGAAATACTTATGTCGTAAACAATATTGCGACCACAACAAAGTCTACTGTTACACCAACACCAACTCTAAAATCTTCTACACCCAATAATCAAGTAGCGGTTTCTACAACGAAAGTAATAAACAACACTAATGTTATTGAGAGAACTGTGGAACGAGTTATCACTCAACCATCTGATATTACAGCTTCATATTTAGAACTAAAATTGCAAGAGTTGAACAATAGCATCTTGGCAAAACTATATTCACTTTCAACAGGCACTGGTGGAAATGTAACAAATATTTATCAACAAATTGCAAATAGTCAAAGAATTGATCAGCTTACAAATACAGTTATTAATACTCCGACTATTAATGGCGGAACAATAAATAACGCCACAATAAATGGAACAATAGGTGCGGGCACAACGACAGTAAGTAATCTTATTGTTACGAATACATCAACTTCTACATATAACGGAGGTATTGCAGTCGTAGGTGGTTGTGTTTCTGTGAACGGGACATGTCTTGGCACTGGTTCAGGTGGAGGTTCTGCCGGTGGAACTTTTTCCACAACCACATCGACAGTTTCTGGGCAGTTAGTTAATTACTCAAATAATAATTCAGATATTTTGGTTATCGGTTCTAACTCTACTACTACTGGCGAGTTCTGGTATGATCCAAATTCACTCGTTGGATTTTTCTCTGGAAATGTAGGTATCGGAACCACTTCTCCTTACACTTCTCTAGGTGTAGCAGGAACAATAGTTGCAAACAATATTAATGCCACATCTACAACTGCAACCTCTACATTCTCTGGGGGTGTCTCAGTTAGAAATTTGGTTGTAACAGGTCTGTCTTCATCAACATTTTCAAATGGAATAAATCTAACCTCTGGATGTTTTGCTGTTAACGGTAGCTGTATAACTGGTTCTGGCACAGGTGCTTCCACAACATTACTTTCAGATGGTAATTTCTGGAGTGGACTTCAAACTTTTGTGTACTCTTCATCTACAGGGTATTCATCTTTCAATAATGCATCCACAACTAATCTTTATGCAGGTTTTATAAATCTTTCAACATCAACAGCTGGGACATTGAAAACGACATCAACTGGTTTAGTTTATGTTGACACCTCATCTGGGACCGCTGCTTCCTCAACCCTCCTCTCCGATACCAACTTCTTCTCCGGAGTAAACCGATTCAACTTCTCCTCAACTACATACGGATCATTCACTACAGCATCAACAACTAACTTCATTCTAAATGGTTCAACCTTCACATCACTCCTTG
>JBAQWP010000021.1:0-2521 GCA_049298975.1 Minisyncoccia bacterium | reverse complement strand
TGTTTTAGGTACACACATTTGGCGGATTGATTAACTTGTAATTAGACAAAAATTCGTTAGGACTTTTGCCGTTCAATCCGCAGTGCTCTAGATTGTTGTAGTAATCATTCCATACTTTAAGTTTGTTTTGCAAATCTTTGAAACTTTTAAACTTGTTACGGTTGTAAAATGTTTCTTGATCGCTTCTGTGAGAACGTTCCACAGTTCCATTCTGAGCAGGTTTACCTGGATCAATGAGATAATGGGTGATATTGTTTTTTGTACAGAAATTATCTAGCCCATGGAGTGTCTTAACTGTCATATCACTTCTTTTAGTCATACTGGTGTAATAGTTTGTGAAAATACTCCCGTTGTCTGTTTTGATTGCTTGTATTTTGTATTTAAATATCTCAATTACTTTCTCTAAAAACAAGATTGAGTGGTAGGAGCTTTGTTCATCATATACTTCCAGGTGTCTCCATCTAGAAGCTGTATCAATAGCCGTATATTGAAAATATCGCTCTCCTGCAATACACCCTGGCACATACTTCACATCTATTTCTAAGAGTTCGCCTGGTTGTCTTTCGGTTTTGATGTATTTGTATTTGATTTTTCTTACCCTGTATTTTCTTACTAAGTTTTCTTTTTTCAAAATCTTTCCAATTGTTCTCTCGTGTATCAGTATTCCTTCTTTATTGAGTTGCCAGTGTATTTTACGTGCACATTTCTTCGTCTTCTTTCTAATCGAAACGACTCTTTCTTTGATCCATATCGGAGTTTCTCTTGGTTGAGTCTTTGGTTCTGTTGATTTAGGTGCCAGTGACCAATCTCCACACTTCTTGCACTTAGCTAACCATCTTTCCAATGTTCTTTTGCTGTATGGGCAGACCTTCGCCACATCAACCAATCTAACCTGTCTGTATGCAATGGGGAGAACCCATCTCAACCTCTCTTCTTTGATTGTTTTTGCCATATGTATTGCCATTACTGGATTTTATCCAGAAACCGCCATATGTGTGTGCACATTACCTTTAACTATTGACAGTTTGCCCCTATTAATGTAGGTTGTTCTGACTATGAATTTCATACATAAGAACATAATATTAAAATACACTTCGTATGCGTTATTGGCTACAGTACTGTTTTTTTGCGCAAAAAGCACCTATGCAGCAGAGACTTCATGCGTAACAATAAGCCAAAACCTAAGGTTTGGCATGACTGACACAGGTTCAAACTCGGATATATATTTACTCCAAAATTTTCTTTATAAAAATAACTACTTAAAAGTTAAACCAACAGGTTATTTTGGAAATCTTACAAAAAGAGCTGTTACTGATTTTCAATTTAAGGAAAAAATTTATACAACTGGTTTTGTAGGAACAATTACTCGCTCAAAAATATCTTCATTAAGTTGCAAAACTAATGTTGAAAATACTAATCAAGTCCAGGCAACTGTTATACCTACCCCAACTCCTACTACCCCAACAATCAAGAAAAGCCTAACCCTTCCTTACAATTCTACAAACTTCTTTGATTGGAGTACCACTTGGGGGAATTCTTCAACCTCTACAAATAACGTACTCGCTCTTAGAGCAGGACAAAACACAAATGGAGCTGGAGCTTTTCTGCCAAACACTGCAGATTGGAAAAACTATAAGTTTCTAGCAAATATCCACATAGGACAAGCTAGTGTTATTTTGATTAGTAGATATGTAGATGAAAACAACTTCATAGGTTGCACATTTGCCGGTAAATACATCGAAATAATCCAAAGGTTAAATGGAAATACCGAAGTTATGGCGTTCACAACAGTGACTGACTACCCAAACTCCATATTCTTTAACTTTGACATCAATCTATTAATGCAGGTCAATGGCAAAGCTGTTGGATGTAGTTTAATAGGAAATTCTGATAATGTTAGCTTCAATAATATCAACGACAAACTAAGTAGTGGTGGTGTTGGTATACAGATATGGGATACTGCCGCTGGTGTTGCCAATGTAAAAGTAAAAAGTGTTCAAGTTGAACAAATTTAATAGTTAATTTTTTGTTAAATTTCTGAGAAGTCTTAAAACCAAATCAGCTATTGACAAAAAAGTCGTTTTATGATAGAAAGCTAAGTCCATGAAGATATCGATACTAATACCAGCAAACAACGAAGAACGCTCAATTAGAGCCACCGTAGAGTCTTGTTTAAACCAAACCAGACCAGCGGATCAGATCCTAGTTGTAAATGATGGCTCAACAGACGGCACAGGAGAAATTCTGTCTTCTTTTGGCGATAAAATACAAGTTGTAACAATACCTGTTGCAACAGGTAATAAAAGCTATGCTCAAGAGTATGGTTTAAAGTTTGTAGAAGGAGATGTGTTTATTGCAACTGATGCCGATACATTACTTGATAGACAATTTATAGAGAAAATTGAGCCACATTTTCAGGATGGTAGTATTACCGCAGTAGCTGGTTATGTAAAAAGCATAAAGAACAATTGGATCACTGCTTGTAGAGAAATAGACTATACAATTGGCCAAGATGTGCACA
>JBAQWP010000020.1:0-15371 GCA_049298975.1 Minisyncoccia bacterium | reverse complement strand
ATCCGTAATACCAGTGATTTTTTACCGCCTGAGCTGAAACGATTTCTTTGAGCAGAAACTTCTTCTTGAAAATTCCATAACCAAATTTGACTAGGAGATAGCTTTCGTCAACAGATACTGTCAGCGTTGCAAACGAGGTAAGAATAAAAACAATTAATGTCATTACAGAAGTCACTAAAAGATTTGTGCCAGAATCTACTGAAGGGGCCTCAGCTCGAGCCATCATATTTATCCACACAAAAAACACCAGTACGATTAGTGTAATAACAAGCATTAGGTATCCAACTTGTGTGTGTTTGTATCGTGTCATAAATTTATCCTTGTTTTTTATGATCTCCAGCTTATTCGCATGTGTTTTTACCAAGTGCCTGGTAGAACGCACACCAGGAGAAAATGGCCTCAAAAAAAGCAAAGCCGGAGAAGAAGATGAGGATAGGGCTCCAAGTGGTAGTGATAGCCCACAGGAGCAATCCTACGCCGATAGCGAGGCGAATCAAGCGGTCGGCTTTGCCGATGTTTCGAGTGGCTCCTCGCACCGAATTCTTGGTAAACTTTTTCAAAATCGCGCGGTAAACGAGGCCGACAATGCCGGCAAGAAGATACATCACGACAATAAGTCCCCAACCAAAGGGTGATTTGATAAAGCTTATGGTAGATTCTTCAAAAAAATCTCTTTTCAATTCTGGAATAACAGAGAGTGCATTCATGCCTTCTAACCTATCGAATGCTTCTATCTCACCTATCGCAAGCGAATACTTACTGTCGTTATTGCTACTCCAGACGCGGATCTCATATCGGCCGGCCTCAGCTCGAACCTTGTACTCCGGCCCCATCCAGTAGGTGTCGGCACCAAAAGGTTCGTAAAACTTTTTCCATTCATAATTTATTCCATCAAGGAAAGCGACTTGTGCCGAACCTGCCGTGCCTTGACCCTCGGGCACATCTTTCAAAACAACTACAGAGACATCCTTTTTCTGGCCGGTAATATCAGGAACAAGAACATTCACATAGAGATCAAATGGCTCGCTCGCTTCAATTACATACACATCCGGCTCGCCCGAAAGCTTACCATAATAGGCCTTGGAAATTTCTGGATCCGGCACTTGTGTTAGCCTGCTCTCGGTAATGCGTGACTGATGAGCAAAGGTAAAAATGGGCACCAAAAAAAGAGCTATGACTGTGATTGTAAATAGTTTATAAATACTTAAATGTAAATTCCGGTTGTATGTGTTCACAAATTTATTTTAGCACTTTTACGCATTTACGGCACTTCTTGCCATGAGGCGATAGAGAAAAATTCTAGATCACACCCAGAAAAACTTTCTCCAATATTTTTTACACTTGTTTCTGTGACAGAATTTCCAGAGACTTCTTCATGACATGATCGGCTATAATCCCCCAATCAAAATATTCTTTATAGTCCTTAGGATCTATTAACTTTACTTCAGTTATGTCTTCGTCCGGATCATGAGTGAATTTATCTAAAGGTTCAACCTCGCAGAAAAATATAACTTGTCTACTAGTATATGTAGGTGTATAAAAATCTTGATACCCAATAAGTTCTTTCCTGACTATTCTCATGCTTGCCTCCTCCATTACTTCACGCTCCAGTGCCTGATCCATAGTTTCACCTTTCTCTATTTCCCCACCGGGAGTTCCCCAATGGTCCCCAGACCTTACAACTACAAACTTGCCACCACTAAAACACCAACCACGAGCTCCACCCAACTTTATACCCTCAAGATTTTCTAGAGGATTAGCCTCAAAATAAGTGGTTTCTATTTTTATGCCAATCTTATTTATGAAAGACTCGCCTTTTAATTCAAAAGTTGGCTTGGTCATAATTGATTTACAAAACAATTTTCCTTAAAACATCTGCAGTAAGACGACTATCTTCCAAGGCGTTATGAAGACCTCTTGGCTTAGCTCCGAATTCTTGGAAAATTTGTTCCGATCTAAGTCCGCCGGTATAGCCTTTTTTCAGAAGATGAAAGTAAGCCAGCGACCAAATATCTATAGTGTGATAGTCATACTCAGAAAATGGAACCCCTGCAGCATTTATTAGTAACTTAAAAAATCTTATATCAAGATCTCCAACAAAATATGCGAAGAAAAAATCCGTACCAAATTTTTGGTGTATCATCTTCCCCACCTCTGCTTGAGTTGGAGCGCCGACTAACATCTCTTGTGTTATACCAGAAGCCTTGGAGGGTTTTTCTATTACTGCGGATATATAGCTAACAAAACTATCCTTCTCTTCCAGAGTTTCCTTATCTAGCAAAACTACACCGATTTGAGTTGGCTGGTCACCTGACCCTTCAAAATCCACAATTACTATATCTTTAGGAAATTTCATATCACTATTATACATTACTCGAAGTCCGAACCTATCTCAAGCTGGCTGGGATGTCTGGCACGAAGTTGGAAACCAATTAATGCTTAATTTCATTTCTATATTCTTAACGACAGGAATAGTGATATTGATAATAGAAGATTCCATCCAATTGTTCCAATTAACGAAGACCACTCTAAAACAGGGGATGTTCTTTTATATATGTGTGAAATTAGAGAGTGAAGAACTGTAATTCCTAAAGCTCCATAGTTTACAAGTTTCATATATGGAAGAAATATGTTGCTAAGGTTGAATATTGGAATGAAAACCAATCCAGTAAATATTATACTTGAAAATACTATATAATTGACCGTTTTGTGGTTTCTGTCACTTTTATTCATAGGGAATATTCCAACTAAAATTGTCGCAGTTCCTGTGGTTAGTAACAGAAGTGCTCCAAAAATACTCAGTGTATTAACTCCGAGTGTTAGTACTAAGTTAATTGGAACTGCGAAACTAAGTAAACCATACAGAATGGTAGAAAAATTGAATATTGGTCCCCAAGGTTTTACTGCAGTAGCTAACAAACTAACCACATTCGACTTGGTAGAATACCCTTTAATTTTAGTTATTAAGAAAAATAGTAAGAATACATAGACAGGTAAATAGATAATAAAAAGAAGTAAAAAATACTTTGAAAACATATTTAAATTATAACAGATTCGAAATCTGAGTCCTAAACCCTATTGGTCCTGGGGCACTAAACTAAACAGGTGGTCGTCAGATTTGAAATTGGAGCTATTTCAAAGCAAATTAGCCAATAGTTCTGGAAACTTCTCAGTTCCAAGATCCCCCAATACAAAATGCCCTTTATCAGTAAACTCTTGAAAGTTGACATCTTTTATCTGTGATTTTAATGTATCAATACTTTTCAATATATCTGGATGATCGTCTGTTGAATACATGATAGTTAACCCAAATGTTTTTGATACTAAGTTTTTATCAATTTCAAATTTAAAGAAATCAGGATCAATTTTTTTTTCAGGGTCTAGCCATGGAGCAACAAGAACGACTTTTCCAACTTTTACATTATTCTCACTCAAATATCTAACAAGAAAACCTCCTCCACAACTGTGCCCTACGAGTATAGTGTTTTCATTCAAATCAAACCGTTCTAGCATTTCTTTCCATCTCTCATAATTCGGTTTATAAAAGCCAGGCATTTCTGGAGTTTGAGCTTCTACGCCTTTTAAAAGAAGTTGTCTCTGAATCCAAGGAAACCAGTGATCGTTTGATGCCGCTGGACGACTAGTATCCAAATACTCAGATTCATCATTGTAACCATGAATAATAACTGCTGTTTTCATTTTATAAATATATCATACTGAATAAGACTGATGGAGTGAAGAGAGAGCTGTTGGGGTGTTTGAGGGGAAGAATTATGTTAAAAGAAAAACAAATTAATATAGAGTAAGTAAAAAAAATAAAAAGAAACAGCCCGTGCACTGGTTAGGTGCAGGGCTGTTGGGTAAAGACTTCCCATGTGGCTACGCCGTAGCCGAAGCGATTTCCTCGATGGTCCGCTTAACCGCGTCGTAGGGCTTTTCGGCCTTCACGATCGGACGACCGACCACGATTCGATCCGCGCCGGCTTTGATGGCCTTTGCCGGAGTCATGATACGTTCGGGATTCTGATCATCGCCAGGAACGATCGCCCACGTAGGCCGGATAGCCGGAGTGTTGAGCGACAGAACGATGCCGAATTTCGCACGGAGCACTTCCGCCTCTTTGGGAGACGAGATGAGTCCATCGATCTTCGCATCTGCTGCGACTTGGGCGAACCGCATGACGGCTTCCTCGGTCGAGCAGGTGAACATCGCCTGCGTGTCAGCGTCTTTGAGACTCGTGAGAACCGTCACGCCGAGGATTTCCGTCTCCGGCAGTTCGGCTTTCAGAGCCTTCATCGCGGAAACTCCAGCGACACAGACCGTAGTGAGAAGCTCGGGCTTTGCTTCTCTGAGGAGCACTCCGTCAGTGGCGAGAGTTTCGCCGATGTCGAAGAGCTTGAGATCAGCGAAGACTCGCAGACCGAGAGAGTGGATCTCGTCGATGAGACCATAGCCGGAAGCTCGCAGACCGGAGTTCACCTTGAGGTAGACTCCCGTTCCTTTGAGGCTCCGTGCCAGTGTCAGAATCTGCGAGACCACATCGGCTCGACCAAGTCCCATTTCAGGACGAGGTCTGAAGTCGGCAGCAACGATCAATCGTTCTGCCGGTGTAAGTGACATCATTTCGTTTTCCTTTCTCTGTTTGTGGTTTCAGTACGTTGCGTTGAGTCGACCCCAGTTCTCCGTACCTTTCGGACGGATGGCTTCGGAGCCTTCCTTGCAGAGCGAGCATTCGTCGGGCTCCCACATCGGCATAGGCCGATCGATGAGCGCCACGATTTTCTTTCCGCTTGCTTCCGTGAGACCTGATCGGTTCACGAGTACGGCGACGAATGGCAGAATGATTCCACCATCGAGCTCGACGGCATCAGCCGTCGCATTGACGCTTCCGCCAGTCGTGAGAACATCTTCGACTGCGAGTACGCGTTCACCGGAACGAATCTTAGTTTTCTTGAAAGCCATGACGAAGCTGTTGCCGGCCGGTTCCTTCTCCGTGTATGCACGAAGGCAGAACCGATCGCGAACTCTACCGATGTGACGTGACACGTCGTGAGCGAGCGTGATCGCTCCCATTGCGGGACCGACGACTCGATCCACATCGTTGAGAGTGACTCCTTCACGTTCGAGGAGCTTCACCAGATCGAAGCACGCTTCGTCGAGAAGGAGTGAGTCCTCCATGACGAGCTCACTGTTGAAGAAGCCATTTGAATGCTTCCCTGAGGTGAGCAATGCGTGAGGACGCCGTGGGTTTCCATCATGGATCCAAAGCGCACCTTTCTGTTGATACTGACTGATCCAACCGTCTGCGGTTCGAAGCATGAGATTATCCTTTCAATGTACGGGGTTCCACGCTTTGAGCCGCGTGTGGGCTATTTAATTCCAAGGTAACAGTACTCGAAAAGAAATTTAAAATCAATTAGAAATAAATAAAGCAGCCCTGACAACAATTAAGTGCCAGGGCTGGGTTAAGATGAGCGTTTGATTCAACCAACGAGTTTCCACGGAAGCTCCGTGCCTCCTTTGAAAACCTGAACGCCTCCGACTTTCTGCGGAACAACAAGTGTTCCGCGTTCGATCATCATCGTCTCCGAGCTCACTTCCATGCCGTAAAGCGCGAGGAAATTTTCGGAAAGAAACGGACCGAGATGTTCGAGTGCATTGTCTTCATCGAAAGTCGTCGTGTAGAGCTCGACAGCAGTTGGCGATGTGAAGATGCCAGCCGCGCAGCCGTAGCAACGAGACTTCATGCTTTCATCGTGAGGAGCAGAATCCGTTCCTGCTCCGAAGCGACGATTACCCGAAGTCACATACTGCCGGACCTTTGCACGATGCGTTTCGCGCTTCGGCACAGGCTTGCAGTAATGACCAGAGTTCATACCACCCCAGAACATCGCGTTACGGTTGATCATCAGGTGGTGAGCAGTCACAGTCGCGTAAATGTCGTGATCGACTTCTGCGACGAAATCGGCCGCTCGTCCATCGGTGAGATGTTCGAAGACCACCGGCAGTCCTGGGAAGGACTTGAGGATGGGCTTAAGGTCGCGATCAACGGAGACGATCTCTCGATCGAATTCATCGACGTCTTCCTCGACCGCTTCGAAGTGTCCAAGCAATGGGATTTTGTGTTTCTCCATTGCCTCGAACACCGGATAGCGACCGAGAAGATCCTTCACGCCGTGCGCCGATCCAGTAGTTCCACCCTGGCCTTTTTGATTGGCCATGTAGAGCTTCACTGCTCGCCAAACACCTTCTTCGAAACCACGCACGACTTCTTCGGGATCGATGTGATCCGTCAGATACAGCGTCATGCAAGGCACGAAGTCGGAGCCGTCGAGCAGTGCCGTAATCCGGTCACGATAGGCTTTCGCTTTCTCGATCGAGGAAATCGGGTCTGCCAGGTTCGGCATGATGATCGCTCCGGTTGCACGCTGGTTGAGCGTAGACGGAAGGACCGTTTTCATCATCTCGCCATCGCGGATGTGGAGGTGGCGATCAAACCACCGAGGGATCGTTTCTGAGTTTTCTTTCATGACTTTTCCTTTTTGATGAACGATGTGGGTTTCCACGGAGTCCGCAAATGAATTGCACCGAAGCCGATCGATTTCGCGCCGAGCCTCCTGAGCTTCTCCATGTCTTTGAATTCCATGACGCTTGGACCGATCACGGGGAGCGATCCTTGTTTAGCGAGAGCTTCGACTGCCGCCCAGTTGTGTTTCTGAGCCGGTTTGCCGGAGACGCCTCCGCCTCCACCACCGACTTGTTTTTCGAGCTTCGCCAAAGGGGTCTGCTCGCCGTTAGTGAAAGCTGTCTTCCACGGCACGCTGTTTAGAGAGAGCGCTTCCGCGATTCCGACAAGTCCGCGTGCAATAGTGAGATAGTCCTGATCAGCCGAGACCTTGACGATCACGGGGTGACGCGAAGCACGTTTGACTGCCTTCACGCTATTCACCACCATCTCTGCCTGTTCGATCGCGTGCCCAGTGTTCGGACACGAAACGTTGACTTCAAGCGCAACGAGATCGAAGCGATTGAGCATCTCCGCCATTTCCACCAGTTCCTTTTCGTCGCCGAAGATTGATCCGGCGATTGGGAACTTTTTGAAGTTGAGCTTGGGACCGACTTCTCGGCACCACCACTCAACACCAGGGTTCGTAAGTCCGACCTTGTTGACCGATCCGCCAGGGATCAGACGAACGCAGGTCCAAGGTTTCCACCATCGCAAGTTCCCAACACGCGGATTGCGTGTCAGAGACTTGATAACGACAGTGAAGAGTTCAGGCTTGATGAGACCGAGCCACACGAGTGGTCGTTCCCAGGGCCAGCCCTTGCCATCAAAGGCAAGAGCACCGCTTGCGACCATGTATTTGAACGCATGGCCGTTTGAGAGAGTTATCATGAGAAAGTCCTCCAGTTTGTTAGTTGTTTCAATGTTCAGATTCCAAAGTTAGACTATCTGAAAATCTATACAAAATCAACTTTGTATATTTTAAAGTTAAAGCACAAAATTTATATTAAATAAAAAATTAATCCAGTGAAAATAACTGCAACAAAAAATCACCGAGTTGCATCGATGATTTTTTGTTCTTGAATACTGCTCCCAGCAGGTATGCTATGTCGGAATAGGTAACTTATGCGGTTTCTCCGTCCTAGACGGGTCGCTCTTTACTTCATCAAAATATCGTTATTTTGACGCGTCTTGAGCGTCGCACGAGCTGGCTGGCCGACTCGAGCTAGAACCGTGGTCGGTCAAGCCCAGATTGACGGATTTAGCTAATTTCAGAATACCATATCGACGGGTCTCGAGCACCTTATATTTTCATTAATCACTTTTTATCAGTCCAAGTATTAAAAGAATTGATCCAAAAATAATAGGTACCCATATAAGAGAGTCATTTATGTTAACGAGAAACCAACTTGCTACAAATAGACCAAGAATCCCATATGTGATTACATAAGTTTTTATAACTTGAGATAAATTACTTTTGAGCGAAATTTCATGCAGGATCTTATAGCTCACAGTACTTGAATGAGCCACAATATATTTAGTTTGCTGAGTAGTGGCCAATTTAATTACTCGAAAACTTTTCATGGGGAAAATTGGTAAAAGAAGTAGTACAAACCATTCTGTTGTGACGTAAGAATTATCTTGAGGATTGAGATCTTTCTTCCCATAATATACTGTTCCTATACCTTGTAATCTAGACATGAGTTAATGATATCAGAATTTTTAATAACTCAATAATCAGTCTTGAGTAGACCTAAAAAGTGACAAAAGTGACACAGGAATGACACTTCCAACTGTCACTTTACTTTTCACCACCATCTCGGTATTCTTTGCTTATTATGAATCAGATAATCAGTGGAATCGTTATAGCAGTTGTCTCAGGTTGGATTTTGTCATTGTTTGGGATTGGTAAATCAAAAACAACTGTTAGAGTAAATGGCGGTCAAACAGTATCAAAAAAGTGGAAAGTTACTATTGTTCTTGGTTGGCTCATGTTCATAGGTGGAGGATATTACTTTTTAGCATGGCTTTCAGTTTTAGGTTTTAGTGATCCTAAAACTGGCATAGGATTTTCTGTTAGCACACTCGGATTTTTTCTACTTCTTTTTGGAAAATTTGGATCATGGTGGAATAGAAGTTGGTAATAGATATATCAATATTCTTGTACAAAATAGTCAATTTTTGTCTTTACTCCATCAAGTACAGGGTCATCAAATGAGTACTTCTCTAAGTAACACATACCTCTTGCTGAATACTCTAGCGTTTTAAACAAATATCCAAGAAACGATCCTGTATATCTATAACCTCGAATACACCCTCTCATTTTATCTTCTATATCATCTGTATATCCTTTCCACTTTTTCAGTTGCCAGTGTTTCTCGATCCACTCATCAGTAATATATCTTAACCATTTAATAAGTTCTATTTGAGCGAGAATATTACCTTTTTGAGATATTCTCACAAAAGAAACGATAATCCGATTCCTTGTATTCCTATCATTGTCATTAGTCGCAACAATAAGAGTGTAGAAGTTGTTTTTATACTTCTCTAATATAATATCTACTTCATTTTGATTTTCATATGACTTGGCTATCTTCCTCCTATATCGAATCCATCGTTTCTGAAATTTTCTACTTATTTCACTTGTTACTAAATCCCAGTCTATAGTGTCATGTTCTGTTCTAATGTTTTTATATGCATACCTATATACACGCGGACAATACTTATATATCCAAGAACTGCTAAAAGTCAGCGGGTCTTTTTGTTTTAAAGTTGTATTGAGATATTTTACAGCTAATTTAAAGTCCACATATAAATTCTATTACTCTTAATTATCTTTGAAAAGGTTTTTAGGAGAAAAGAAATCCGCAAAATCATAGTTATTTATTATAGCTTCTCCGCCACGCTCTTTTTCTACATATCTACATATGCCAGAGGATGCATTATGGAATTGTGGACCCTTGTCTAAAGGAATCCAATACTCTGCAAAACCTGCAAAACCTTTAACTGCATCTTTAGGATCAAAAAGTCCCCAAAAAGTTTCAAGATCGTCTAAACAAAGAAATAGAGGCAGACTTTTTTGTAAATAAGTGAGTTTTTTATCTACAATCTCTTTATCATAAAAATTATCAAAGGCATTAAGAAAATCTCGGTTACCCAAAAGATTTTCTGTCACTAAAACGGGAATCACTGTTTTGCCTTCATTTTGACTTTTTTCCACATAGTCATTGAGTTTTACCAACTTACCCCTATCATTCTTACCTCTAGCTCGAAGATCTGTCCTCCCAGTATTAAAAAGAATCCTGTAAGCATCAGCAATAAAGTCCTGTGATGTAGGATTGTATAAAGATGATAATCGATAATATTCGGTCGTAAATTCAACAACAAAAATCTTATCTTCTTGTTCAACAATAGCATCAGCTCCAGTAAGACCGCCGAAAGTAATTTTCGCTTCTTTAAAAATATTCTGTATCAAAAATTTAAAATACTCCTCCAGTAAACGACCATAGGAAGATTTAAAATCCTGTAGATTATCTTCACTTTTAACACGCCATAATAGACCCCCACAAACATTCTCAAGTAGGAACTTTAAATCAATCACGCAGTAATATCCGTCTGCTATTTTAAAAATAGGGTTATCAAAGAAAACTCTAATATTCTTATTGTATCCAACCATGCGATCACGTGACCGTGTAGCTTCTTCCTTGGTAAGCTGTCTAAGCGTATCCAAATTCTTTGAAAGAGTTTCGATCGTCTTATTAAAAGATGGGTCTTTCTCAAATAACTTGGCGTCAATATAGAAAGAACTAATATTTTTAAAATCAAAACCTAATTTTGGTTTATCGGAAGAAGGTGGATTTTTAATATTTTGAAACGGAATTTCAAAATACCACGCAAACAAACCATTAACAACCGCCATATAATCCTTCAAGGAAACTCCAGACTTATCTTCAAAAGCTTTAATACCTTTTTCTATCATCGACTTATCCGCAACCTCAAGAGTAGGTAGTAGCTTCTCATAACAATATCGATAGCGTGTTAATCTATGGCTATAAACAACTCTTGCAATATCAGAAAGATAATAATGAGGCCATTCTCTTATAAAATGATCACGAAGAAATACCTCTTTTGATGAAGCTTCTGAATTATTGACTTCTATGTTAATCAAATCATTATTAAAAAGTATTGCTTCACAATATTTTTTTTGATTTACCTCATGACCTGGACCAGTTAACTGTTGAATTCCAGATATTTTTTTGGTAAGTATTTGACCAATTAGATTTAAAATACTTTCTCTGTGAAAAACAATTTTATTTGAAAAACCAGTGCCTTTTGGCACGATCTTAGTTTCTTCTAAAAATGAAATTCCTCTTACCATTGTCATTTCTGTTGTTCCAGTCTGACAGATCATATTTAAAAAAGATGTGAACTGAACTAATTCAATAGGGTTCATATCGTGCAATAGATGCTCTATCTGAGCCTCAAGATCGCCTACTGTTTTCAAAGAATTTGATAATAATATCAAACCACTTTTTTCAAATGTTTCAAAAAGTTCAGAATATGTAAGGTATGTAACAATTTTCTTTTCGTTTGCCATAAATTATTTAAGTAAATCTCTAAAGTCATCTGTAAGTCCAGCTTCTGACATTAAATAATTAATCAAAATATCAGCATTTTTCTTTGCCTCATCATTTCCAGTAGATTTTGCTAATTTGATTACTTCTTTATATTCATCTTTTTTGTAAAGATAGTCCCAGGTTTCTCTTTTTGGACGTATTAATAAATCTAATAACTTAATTGTTTCTACAGGAAACTCAACCGCAAAAGCTTTTAATTCCTCAGCAATTTCATAAGCCACATCTATTTTTCCTCCAGCAAGTTCAAGAGTCTTTATTATCCTATCAAGAGTTTCTTTTCTATCAAAAGGGCTTACTTTAAACCACCACCCAAATTCCTGTAATTCTTCCGGGCTAATTTGTGCTACAGGCACTGATATCCTCTTATCCCACAAGTCTGCAAACCTTTTCTTTACCTCGTCTTTATTTTCAAAAGAACTAAGTTCTCGCAAAATGACTCTGCCTGCAAAATTAATTGCTTCTGCTCTTGATTTTGCAGGGGCATTGTTGAAAAAATGATCAACAAAATCATCATGCTCAAATTCATTAGCATATATAACCATTACCTGCTGAGGAAATCTTTCTTCTATTTCATCTCTCCTATATCCATTTTCTTTCATTGTTCCTAAATGAAAGATGAAATCATAGTATTCCTTTTTTAAAATCGTGAATAATTCTTTTATGACATTATTCGCAAGATATCCCTGCCATACAGCAAGTAAATAATCCGTATTGTCTTTTGGAAAGATTTTTTCTTTGTTTTTTATTAGCCACGGTAAATTTAGATAAAAAAGATTAGGAAGTCTCCATCCATATACTGATCTAATAGCCAATGACGGATCCTGTGAAATATCAAGATGTTTATCAAGTAACTCTGTTACCTCTATAGGTATTTTTACTTCGACAGATTTATCTTCGAGATTTCGAGCAATCCAGAGACCATAATTAACAACCGCATGCATGGCTTCACCACGAGTTGTATTGATAGCCAGAGTCATTGGATCCTTATCAACTCCATCATTTTTATTTTCATATTCTGGTGTTGGTTCAGGATCTTCAGAAAGAATCGAAATAATTGCCCATATTTTTTCTTTAAGAAGGGTTGGGATAACACATTTATCATTGCCGAGTACATAACCAATAAAATCAGATACTCCTCTTTGAACAGCGTTCCAGTCTTGCTCATCTTTATTTTGTGGTTCTGATGTATATCCTACTTCCACAATAATCTTATAATAAATATCTATTACCAACGGCCAGTTTATTTCTTTTCCATTTTTAGCAGCTTCTTTAAGTCCGTTAGTCAGATGATAGAAAAATATAGGCCTTACTTTTTTATCAAAAAACAAATTTCCCACTGAAACATATTTATTAGGATTTTCAGAAACAAGACTTGCAAACACACTTCCAAGCCCTCCTGAGGATTGTCTTGCAAATGGATCTTCTGGAATTTTATAATCAGCCAGATATTGAATAGTATCTTCAGCTGTGAGCACTGACAAGTCTGTAGAGGATATCGGGCTTTGATTCCCGTCCCAAGTAACTATTTGTCCGTCATGGTCGATTTGTTCTCCATATTTTTCCACAATCGCAGAATATTCTAACCTTTCCTTTTTAGGGAGGTGTTCCTGAATTGCTTTTAGATATAAAGATTTCCAATCTAGTTTTACTCTTAAAAATTGATCTTCTGTTAAATCTTCAGATTTCTTAAAATCTGGTCCTAATTCAATACGTTTTAAAATATTACCTTTAGCAATATCAGAAAGGTTAGAATATTCTTTTTCTAACAAAACAAGGTATTCTCTTCGGAGATTATACGCAACAATAATTTTTGGATCAGATAATATAGCGTCAATTTCAGAAGGAAAAGGGTTCGAATTTGTTAAATAAGTGAATATTTCCAATCGTCTAAATAAAGCCCAAGGATGAGTCTTTAAAATTTTAATAAATTCCTTAATAATTTCTTCGTTGTCTTTATATTCTTTAATCAAATTAATTATTCCATCTAGAAGAATGTTCTTTGCATCTTCATTACTCATGGATCGAGCTGATGCAAGGTCGGGACGCCATATATGTGAAAGTTCATAAAAACTGTCATCAGTATTTACCCTTTTCTCAAGCTCAATGGCTTGCCTTAGTTTGCTAGAGAGTACAGAGAATAATCCTTTTGGGTCGTTCTTTTTTAGTCCATCTAACTTTTTATTCACAATTTCTCCAAATCTCCAGGTATCAAAATGAGGTCTTGCTTCATAGCGAATGTACGAAAGCGGATTTTCAGATTCATCAAGGGTTTGAAGGGGTGGATCTAATTTTGTATCAAATAAAGCCCTTGCTAGTTTTAATGCTCCTTCGGTATTACCAGCCAATGCTAAAATATCCATTAAATCTGCAATTTTATCAGGCAAAAGAAGGTTGTGAGAATTTTCAACCCATTTATCTCTACAAATAACATCAACATACTGCACAGCAATTTCTACAGGAGATTCGATGGCGGATGTAGCAAAATCATGGAGTACAGATTGATTGGTTGAGTTTAAATCTTTAATAATATCAAAAACTTCTTGAGGTTTTTGATTCGCTATACGCGCCAAATATTGAGATTCTGGCCAAACTATAAATCTAATATAACCACCTTCTCGTAAGGGCTCTTGGGGAGCAGAAAAAGCATTTATTGATTTCAAATGCTCCAGCCAGTTTGGATTGTTACACTTTTGAAAAAAGTATCTTCTATGTTCTGGTTTAGAAATATATTTTGTGAGATTGCTTAAATCATCAGGAGTGGGATTCTGTACCGTCAATAATGCGTCAATTTCCGTAATTCCATCAAAAAAAGTTTTCTCAACAAGAATTTGGTATAAAAGATCTTCGTATTTCCATACCCGTGCCTCAAATTCTTTTTCTTGAATTCCTGACTGCTTTGTACCTTTTAAATAGCCATGTTTTGAACAGTCATTGAAGAACTTGTGCAAATCAATCCAATCCCTGACAAAAGTTTCTTTAAGATATTCAGGTAAGGCACTTCTATCAGGATGTTTATTTAGAAGATCCGTTAATATCGCTCTTTGGTTTTCACCGTTCACAATATCCTTTTTATCTTCAGGTAATGGGATACCTTGAAAATATCTTGGTAGTATATTCGTTAACTCTCTTGCAGAATGACCAACTTGTCCAATACGATCGGGATGCCTTTTGTTACTAAAAGTAATAACAAGCCCCTCATATATTTCGCTCAATCCCTTACTTAATTCTGGAGAACCAGGATCAAGCTTCTTAAGGGCATCTCTTATTTCCCTTTGTTTAGGTTCAGCAAATGCCAAAACATCCTCTATGTCTACTAGAGGCTTATTTAGTTCTGAGTTGTTTTTTTCATATTCTGTCATTTAAAGCATTGAAACTAAGCTATTTTAACATTTCTATATAATCCTTACGAATCTGGAAACAGTTATACACCCAACCCACTTGACCACTTCCTACTGTACGCTACAATATAATCAACTTGTACTAACAAGAAATTAACTGGAAGTAACGGATACTTAAATTGTGTGAGTCTTGATCGGTCGATAATTGATCAAAACTCGCTATTTTTGGTCCGTTTTTTTGTTGCTCTAACTGTGACCTATCTTGAGACCTAAATTGTTTTAACAGTTCTAACTTAAAACAACATGACCAAATTAATCTGGCGTTCCGAAAAACGGAGCGTTAAGTCTCTAAAGGCTTGGAAAAACAATCCAAGGAAAATTACCAAAGAAGCATTTGAGAAATTGAAGGATCGTATCAAACAACGTGGTTTCCATGATGTAATCAAAATTGATACAGATGGAACAGTACTCTCTGGAAATCAGCGCAAGAAAGCATTACTCGAACTAGATATAAAAGAAGTTACTGTTCTCATTCCTAATCGCAAGCTAACAAAGGACGAAAGGAACAAAGTAGCACTCGAAAGTAATACTAATGATGGTGAGTGGGATTTTGAAGGTTTGAAGTCATTCGATATGGATACGCTTACTGATATTGGTTTTGACAAGAACGAACTCCAAGATATCTGGTCAGAGAATCTTGAAACAGAAGATGATCAGTTTGATGTTGATGCTGAGCTTAAAAAAATCACCAAACCTAAGACTAAACTTGGGGACCTCATTATCATGGGAGGTCACAGACTTTACTGTGGTGACTCACTAGA
This sequence comes from Minisyncoccia bacterium, assembly GCA_049298975.1. Classification (GTDB taxonomy): domain Bacteria; phylum Patescibacteriota; class Minisyncoccia; order Phycocordibacterales; family DATDWN01; genus C7867-006. The sequence continues at coordinate 70 of JBAQWP010000020.1, read as the reverse complement.
TCCCTCTTCTCTAAAAAAGTTGTTTGGTAAAGAGAAAGCGTCAATGATATACAGTGATCCAGTATACAAC
>JBAQWP010000019.1:0-5575 GCA_049298975.1 Minisyncoccia bacterium | reverse complement strand
GTAATTCTCTCTGCTTTATTTAATGCGTTTGCTATTCTATCTTTCGGACATTCTATATTCATAGTATTTTTTATATTTTTTAAATCTTAATTCTATTAGTCCTGTATATATGTGGATTACTTTATTTAAACCATATTCTTAGCCATTAATTAATGTTCGACGTGTGTATAAATAATTGGATTATGTGCATAAACTAATACTTATTTAAAAAATACACAAGTATTAATTAGTTATCCAGATATATATAAACATTTTTACACATACTTATTAACAACTAATTAATAATTGATCTTAATTGATTTATTTCTTGTACTAAAATTTCATCTGCTTTTATATCGTTTTTAACCTTCTCACATGAGTGCATAACTGTAGTGTGATCTCTACCACCCAATTTTTCACCTATTGCGGGATAAGATATATTAAAATCTTCCCTTAATATATACATTATTATCTGTCTAGGTTTAATAATTTCTTTTTTTCTAGTTTTATCATAAATTAATTGCTCATCTATGTTATAGAATTCCGCAACAGTTTTTACAACTTCTTTTGCAGAAACCATTTTTTTAGGTTTTGTATTGTTTTTAACGAAATTTTTTACTTCATTTAGAGATAATTCCCTATCTTTGATCTGAGACTGACAAGTTATTGAGTTGATTATTCCTTCAATTTCTCTAATGTTTCCATTTACAGAAAAGGCTAGATACTCAATAATTTCATTAGATAATGGAAATTGAGATTGACTAGATTTTGAACGAATTATAGCCATTCTAGACTCATTATCTGGTGTTGGTATATCGACTACCATACCCGCACTAAATCTAGACTTAAGTCTGTCTTCTAGGTCTTGAATTAAACCAGGATGCTTATCAGATGAGAAAATAATCTGTTTATTATTATCATATAAATGATTAAATAGGTGGAACAACTCTTCTTGCACCTTCATTTTTCCTGAGAAAAATTGAATATCGTCCATAATAAGAACATCATACTTTCTATATTTTTCCTTAAAGAAATTCGGTTTGTTTAGTTGGATAGAGTTTATTAGTTCTTGAGCAAATTTTTCTGAAGTAGTATAAAAAACTTTTCTACTACTAGTGCTCTTAATATGGTTCCCTACAGCTTGAATCAGGTGTGTCTTTCCATGTCCTGTTCCACCATAAACAAACAAAGGGTTATAGACTATTCCAGGTTTTTTGACTATAGCTTGGCTTGCTGCATAGGCGAATTCATTAAAAGGACCAACCACAAATGTTTCGAAAGTATATCTAGGGTTTAAACCATCCTCTTTATTAATAAAAGTATCAGCAATTGGTAACTCTTTTGTGATTTGAGTGATTTTTGGGGTTTCTTGTTTGTTTTTTAACTCATCTTTGCTTATAGAGTAGTGTAAGGATTGAATGTTGGAAGAGATGTTTCTGAGGGATTTGAGAATTAGGTTATGAAACTTGCTTGAAAGCCAATCTTGGACAAATGTGTTTGGAACTCCTAGATAAACAGCACCATCTTCTTGTCTGATTATGGCAGTGTCTTTAAACCATGTGTTAAAATTTGGTTTAGAAAGACTTAATTCCATCTCGACTAAAACACTATCCCAAAGTTTTTTATTGTCCATCATGGGTCATATTATATAGAATCAAAAAAAATATCATACTTGTTAAAAAAGGTTGAATGTGTTAATAATATGTGTAAAAGTTGTTGACAGGTAGTTATTGACTTCCAAAACACAATTTCAATAATCAGGATAAAATAATCAAAATGTCTTTAACATATCAACCCAAAAAAAGAAAAAGAGCAAAAACACACGGATTTTTAGTGAGAAGTAAGTCAAAAACTGGTAGAAACACTCTCTTAAGAAGAAGGAGAAAAGGCAGAAAGGCAATAACAACTGTTTAATATTGTTTTCTGTATTAAACACAAATACACATGCTCCCCAAAAAAAGGAGAATTGGAAGGTCTTTATTTGCATACATAACAAGAGTAGGAAAAAGATATAACTCTCCTCATTTTTTGATGTATACAGCTCCTATGAAGGCAGAAGAGAAGCCACAAGATAGTAGATTTTCCTTCTCTCTATCTAAAAAAAACTGTAAATCAGCGGTTCTGAGAAACAAACTAAGGAGAAGGGGCTATTCTGTAATAAAAGATATTATTATAAATATTGAGAGTGGCCATTATTTCTTTTTTAATTCTAAAAAAGGAGTAGAGAAAGTAGGTTTTTTAGAATTAAAAGGAGAAATAGTCAAATTACTTTCTAATTATACTGTGTTAAAATAGCCAAATGACAAATTTATTTCACACCCTAATATCAACACCTTTTTATAACGGCCTAATTTTCCTTATGGAGTCACTCCCCTTTTTTGACGCGGGTATAATCATTATTATATTTACAATTATTATAAAGCTAATTTTGCTTCCACTCTCAATAAAATCATCTAAAGCTCAGCTTCAAATGAAAAGTTCGGAAAAAGATTTGAAGGTTATTAAGGAAAAATACAAAGACAAAACTGAACAGTCCCAGAAAATAATGGAGTATTATAAAGAACACAACATAAATCCATTTTCCGGCATTTTTATACTAATTATCCAAATTCCGATCCTAATAGGCCTTTACGGTGTTTTTCTTAAGTCTGGGCTACCAAACATCAATACTGCAATCCTATACCCCTTTATAGGGATTCCAGAGTCAATAAACATGACCTTTCTCCACTTTGTAAACATATCCGAGAAAAGCTACTTACTTGCCTATATTGCGGGAGCAACGGCCTACCTACAGTTTGCAGCCATGAATGGAGATAAGGCTCCCCAGAGTGATGGTTCTACTCAGAGTGAGATGATGAGGGCTATGAATATAAATATGAAGTTCTTTTTCCCTGTTCTAATTGCCTTTATTGCATATACAGTTTCTTCAGCAGTGGCACTATATCTTATAACTAGCAACATTTTTGCTATTTTCCAAGAGTATTATATTAAGAAAAAATACCACAAATCTATTGTGGTTATTGGGTAGGGTTGTAACCGTAGGTGGTTGAGGTTGCTATTTCGGTAATATTTAGACTCCAAAGAGAATTATCCTTCTTGTTCATAAAGAGTAGAAACTGTCCATTATCTGACATGGTCAGGTTGTATATATCTAAATCCTCGCCACTTTCTTGTCTTATGTTTTCTATTTGAAATGAAACACTTATTTTTGTGTTGTAAATATATAGTTCATCAGTAAATTGCTCCCTACCTTGGTACCAGTTTATCAAACTATTTTCATCTAACTGCTTGTTCGGAACAGCGCAGTAGAGCAACTCTGAATATGCTTTACTCCAAACACATTTTTCTGGGAAGGTGACCGGGGATATATTAACTTTCGAAGCATCCTTTACAGTGTAGACATTGTAACTAAAATCAGCGTTATCTAAATATGCAATTTCTGTGGCTGTGGGGTTTACTAATGCACTCAAACCTTCAATTTTACCCAGCACCCTTGTAGCAACACCGTTTGTGGTGTTTATAAAATATAGGTAACCTGGTATTCTTGGGGATGGTTTGGTGGTTAGAGCCACTGTTCTATCATTCACAAACTGTGAATTGAATTCTTTTATGTCTGACGACCACACTTTTTGTACTGATTTGTTATCAAATGTTGAAACAAAACCTGCTGAACCAGTTTGTCCACCCACCAAGTAAAATGCCTTGTTTCCAAAAGTAGACACATCAGCTATGTTTTCAGGTAAATCAATAGAAGTAATCGTCCTTTGAGTTGTGGTTGATTCATTTATGTTTAGAAGGTAAGAGGTAATGATTTGGCTATTGTCATTTAGGTATCTCGCCAGCATGGAATTGTTTTTATTACCCCATTTTGCATCATAAGATAAAGGTATGGTTGTATTGGAGACCCTTTCCTTTCTTGGTGAAAACATTTCAACTTCGTAAATGTGGCCAGTGGCTTTTTCTATATATCTCAGGACTGTTCCAGCTTTTATGTCCGATACTCCATATCCAGAAACAGGCACATCTGAGATTTTTCGGAGCCTCTTTAGAAAATCGTTTTGGTCTACTTGCGGCTCGACCTCTGTTTGGTTGCCTTGGCCGTTTGGGTTGTTTTGGTTGTTCTCTGAAGTGTCATTATTGGTGTAACTATCTCCTCCAAAAGGCAAGAAACTTCTAAAGTTAAGCCCGCCTCCAGTTCCATCGGGATTTCTGTTGATTAACAAATAATAAGCTATAAGACTTATAACAAAAAGCACAAGAATTACTGAGACTATTATTGTTAAAGTTTTTTTTGACATTTTATTGGAAAACTACATGCCAGTGATCTCCGGTGGACCTTCCCTCTCCAGTACCTTCATATTTCACATTCATTCTTGCCCCATTTATAACTATATTATATCTGCCACCATCCTTTGGTACTTTTTGTTTAGCATTGCTTAAAATCCTGTCGAAATCTCCTGCTCTAATGTCGACTATTGGTTGATCTGGTGCATGCTCAGCATGTCCACCCTCAGTACCTCCTGTAATCGCCAATGTGCAGCCACCTTCACAAGAAGAAGCCAAATTTCTAACTCCACGTATTACACTCGCTGGAAGGTTGTTCATGTTTGTGCAACCCCGCGTGAGACCAGTTTCACAAGCGTTGGCGTTGACTGTCACAAAACCACCAACCGCCGCTCTATTATCTAAGTCACTCTTTTTCTGCAAAGGCGTCATGACGTAACCAGGGTATAAACCATTCACCTTACTACATGGTGGGCAATATACTGCGCCAGTTGGGCCGGTGCCCACACCCGTATTGTTTGTGGAAATACTTGGTTGAGGAATTGAAAGGTTAATTTTCACTGTTTCTGGGTTAAGGGTGTTGAGAATTGCCCAGGCGCCAATCACAAGAAGCAATCCGTAAATAGCATTAGTAATATATTCTTTACCTTTTGATTTGTTTGAGATTGCATCTGTGGTGGCGTACATAATTCCACCAAAGGTGATATATGCAAATGCAAGGACAGCAGCAACAGTTATTGCCAGAGTAATGGCCGCTGGAATATATTCGTTTATGTTTGTAGACCCTTCTATTCCAGGCAAACTATCAACTAATGTTACATATTCCCCTGTCTGAGCAAGGGCCTCACTGTATGATCCAAAAAAAATAATGCAGAGTAATAATATTTTTTTATAAGAGCTTTTTTTCATGTTTAAAATAAATTATTAGGAACAGGTTTGTTGTCTACAAACTCAATATTGAACGAATTTTTGGTATATTGCAATATCTTAGAAGCGCTTTCTGCTGAAATAGAAATTAACGCCTTACCTGAAGTCCCCTCCTTTTGAACAAAGGTTTGTATATTTGAAGAATCCCCGCCTATTTTCGCACCATTAATAGACCACTTGTAGGTCAAGTCATAAGAAGAGGGGCTTCTTACTCCAAAGAAATACGGCGCAGCAAACACAGTCAACTCCTTTGTGTTTTCTAACTTCACAGTCCCTTCTAAAGCTTTTTGAAATTCAATCCCATATATAGGGTTTTTTGCATAAAATAGAATTGTTGGTTCTATTGGATCAACTTTTATTCTGGCAATACCACTTGCGTTTGTTG
>JBAQWP010000018.1:0-4789 GCA_049298975.1 Minisyncoccia bacterium | reverse complement strand
TTCAGCTCTAAATTTCGATTTCACTTTAGGTAATACTGCTGATACCAATGTTGCTGGTAATGGTACAGACCTTCTAACATCTGTTACTAATGGATCATATACAATAACCGGATCACCGACACCTACATCTACTCCGACACCAACGCCTACTCCAACCGGAAGAGGTGGCAAGTTCAATATTGGAGAGAAAGTTCGAGCAACTGCAAATATAAACGTGAGAGCTAATGCAAACATTTCAGGTACTCTATATGGATTTGAGCCTATGGGGGCAATTGGTACCATACTTAACGGTCCAATTACTCAAGGTGGTTTCGACTGGTGGAATATAAACTACGAAGTTAGTGGTGGTACTGGTTGGTCAGCTGACACATATTTGGTATCAAACGGTTCAAATCCAACTCCTACCCCAACAGCAACTCCAACTCCATCAAATAAGTTCACCATCGGACAAAGAATCCAAACATCAGCAACACTTAACGTAAGATCTCAAGCATCACTTACAGCGACAGTAATAGGTACTCAACCTTATGGAGCAGCAGGAACAATAACAGGTGGACCAGTAAACCAAGGCACCTTCAACTGGTGGAATGTAAACTATGACACTGGAGTTGATGGCTGGTCTGTAGAAGACTTCATGTATGTATCGTATATACCGACTCCTACACCTACTTCACCACCACCACCAACCCCAACTCCGACAGGAACTCCAACACCGACACCTACTAACCCACCAGGCAAGCTGTTGTATGTGTCACCAAATGGTTCTGATTCATCTAGTTGTACTCAGACAGCACCTTGTAGAGAAATCAGAAAAGCACTCTCTCTTGTTAGCTCTGGAACTACTATTCTCGTAGCGGATGGTACTTACAAGGGTTTTGATGTCTCTGATATAAATGGTACTGGATCAGATCCAATTGAGATTAAAGCTCAAGGTTCAAATGCAGTTGTCACGGCAACGTCTGACAGGTCAGATAATCGCGACAATATCTACATTACCTATTCTTCTTATATAGTGATCGATGGTCTTAAAACCTATAGCGCACCTAGATCTGGAATTAGAGTAGACAGTAGTCCATTTGTTACTATTAGGAATAATGTCACTGGAAATAACAATATGTGGGGAATATTCACTAACCACTCCAACGATCTTTTAATTGAAAATAACGAAACCTATGGCAGTGTGGTTCAACATGGTATCTATGTATCAAATAGTGCTGACCGACCAGTAATAAGAGGAAATGTTGTGCATGATAACACACAGGGTGGAATTCAGCTAAACGGTGACCTGTCTGCGGGTGGTAGTAGTGGAGTGCCTGGAGATGGTATCATTTCAGGTGCAGTAATTGAGAATAATATTATTTACAATAACGGTAGAGGAGGTGGGGGAGGCATAAATCTTCCGGGAGTTCAGGACTCAGTGATTAGAAACAACTTATTGTACAACAACCATGCAACTGGCATTACAGCTTACATAGGTGAGGGTGCGTCAGGACCGAAGGGTATTCAGTTCCTAAACAACACCATAGATATGGCATCTGATGCTCGTTGGGCTCTACAGATACAAGATGCTACAGGCACCAATACAATTCGAAACAACATCTTCTACAACAGAAACAGTGCTAGAGGTGCTCTAGATTTTCTATCTCCTACAGACGCAGGAAAGACAGATTCGAACTATAACATTTTTGCTGGGGCACAATATGTTACGACTGATGATTGGAACACCAGGATAACTATTTCTGAGTGGAAAGCACAGGGTAAGGATCAAAATTCTGTTACTGTCGACAATCCTGATGCTATGTTCATGAATTCTTCTTCAGGAGATTATCATCTATCAAATGGATCTCAAGCTATCGATAAAGGAACAACTCTTTCAAATGTTTCTACAGATAGAGATGGGAGGACACGACCTCAAGGCTCAGCCTACGATATAGGTGCTTACGAAAAGTAATCATAAATTATCAAATTTTGATAGGAAGAGGCAATAAAGGATCTCCAATTTGGAGGTCTTTTGTTTTGCAAAATGACACTCTTGATTTTGAAATCTTTGTGATAGAATGACAGCTCAAAATGATCAAGAATTTCGAACAACTTAAGAGGTACCTGTCAAACGATATTGGTATTGATTTGGGTACTGCAAATACATTGGTCTACTTGTCAGGAAAGGGGATAGTAATAAACGAGCCTTCGGTTGTGGCTGTAAATCAGAAAACCGGACAAGTGGTGGCTGTTGGAAAGGAAGCTAAGCAAATGCTTGGCCGAACACCGCATCATATTTCTGCAATACGTCCTTTGGTTGATGGGGTTATTTCTGATTTTGAGGTTACCGAGGAAATGATAACCTATCTGCTTAATAAAGCTCAGAAAGAAAATAAAAAACTTTTAGGTCCGAGGGTGGTTGTTGGGGTGCCAAGTGGAGTTACAAATGTTGAGACAAGAGCAGTTCGTGATGCAACAAAAAATGCTGGTGCATCTGAGGTTTATATCGTTGAGGAACCAATGGCTGCGGCAGTAGGTATAAGATTGCCTATAATGGAACCAGTTGGAAACATGATAGTAGATATTGGAGGAGGTACAACCGATATTGCAGTAATTTCTCTGGGAGGTGTCGTTCGAAGTAAAAACCTGAGAATCGCAGGTGATAAACTTAACAATGACATAATTTCTTATATTAGAAGTGAGTTTAAAATACTCATAGGTGAAAAAACTGCAGAAACAATTAAGATAGGAATAGGAGCAATCATACCAGAGGAGGCTCCACTTGAGGCCACTATAAAGGGAAGAGATTTAATATCCGGGTTGCCTAGGGAAGTTGTTATTACAGATTCTGATATTAGGGAAGCTATATCTCAGTCTGTAGATACCCTAATTGAAGCGATAAAGGAAGTTTTGGAAACTACCCCTCCGGAGGTTTTATCTGATGTAATGAATAGGGGTCTATATCTAACAGGTGGCGGGGCACTGATACGTGGATTACCAGAAATTATTGCGGAATATGCTAAAGTTCCAGTGCATGTTGCTCTAGACCCACTAACAGCGGTTTGTAGAGGTACTGGTATTATTTTAGATAATCTCGATTTATACAAAGATGTGTTAATCGCTAGTGAAAATGACTTACCACCTAAAAAGTAAATCAAAGAGCGAGCTTACTCCAAAAATTATTGTGGCTGTTTTTCTTTTTGTCTTCCTTTCTCTTGCTCAATATTTTTTTTCGAGTGGTTTGAGGACATTTACATATTATGTTACCAAGCCTGTTTGGAAAGTTTCAGAGATAACTCAAAAACCATTTACTTACCTCTCTGGATATTTGAGAGCAAAAAGTGATTTGATAAATGAAAATAAGGAACTAAAAGACAGTCTATTTAAGCTGAGTTTAAAAAGTAGTGATTATGATTTGCTCCAAAAGGAAAATGATTCATTAAAAAGCCAGATAGGAGATAGTAATCAGTCAAAAAAAATAGTAGTTGAAATAGTTTCTAAACCACCTCAATCACCATATGATACCTTTGTTTTAGATGCAGGAATCGCGGAAGGTGTCAAACAGGGAAGCAAGGCGTACATATCTGATAAAATGATAGTTGGAATTGTAAAAGAGTCGTATCTTCATACGTCTATTGTAGAGCTTTTTTCAACCCAAGGAATAGATAGTACTGTTACTATGGTCAGAACAGGTGACTCGTTTGTTATTACGGGATTGGGTGGAGGCAATTATAAACTTGAAATACCTAAGGACGCTGATGTTGTTTGGGGTGATACTTTCATTTATCCTGGAACGGGCGAGAGCGCAATTGGAAGCATATATTATATAGACACAAACACTCAAAGTGCCTTTAAAACCGCTTATATTCGCTCGCCAGTCAACACTTTTTCTTATAAGAATTTTCTGATAGAACCCAGCCCATAGGCATGGTATCATATTTTCATGAGAGAACAGGAGAAGAGATTAGCTTTGTTTTTTAGTGTTTTTTTATGTGTTTTGGTGTTGCCTTGGTATATATCAGCTATCCTAATCTTTGCTTTATTAGTCTATTTACCGATATATTATGAAGTCATATTCTTTGGTTTTTTGATAGACTTGCTATATTCGGACAGTAGATCACTTTTTCCAGTGGCGATAACTAGTGCGTTAGTAATGTTTCTTGTAGTTACGTTTCTTAAGACTCAATTCAGAACATAATGTTTCATAAAATAAAAAGATATATTAAAAGGAAGATTCATCAAAACAAAAAGGAAATATATCCCGATGAAATTTTTCTAGACTCTCAAAATTTACCAAATTTTAATCTACATCAGTTCGAGGGCAGGATTGAGAAGCCAATATCAAAGGATATATTCAAATTTGTTAGTTTCTTTATCTTTATTATTGCCCTTACTTTTGTTTATAAACTATGGGATTTGCAAGTAACCAATGGAAGTGTTTATAAAAAGAGAAGTGAAAATAATAGTTTAAACAGAACAGTAATCTACGCGGACAGAGGAATTATTTATGACAGACATAAAATTCCTTTAGTTTGGAACACAATTAACAGTGAAACTGAGGATTTTTCTCTTCGTGTATATGCAACTTCAACCGGATTATCCACGCTTTTGGGTTATGTAAAATATCCGACAAAGGATTCGTCAGGATTTTACTATCTAGATAAGTACGACGCGAAAGATGGGTTTGAAAAACTCTACGATGGAAAACTTTCTGGTAGAAATGGCACGAAAATAATAGAGACGGATGTAAAAGGTAAAATTATAACAGAGAGTGTGGTTGATAAACCAATCGATGGGCAAAGTATAACAC
>JBAQWP010000017.1:0-5699 GCA_049298975.1 Minisyncoccia bacterium | reverse complement strand
TTATAGAGCATTTAATTCAGCAGAAATTATTAAACGACACCATATAAGAAATAAAGAAATAATAAAAGAAAACAAATGATTAAATCCGATAAAAATTTAAAGTTGAGTATAGGCTTCCTAGTCTTTTCAGTAGTTAGTTATTGGATTTTATACAAAGTTAATTTTAACTATAGTTTTGATGTTGGTGTTTTTGAAAAAATTAATGATTGGTTTCTGAAAATTACAAAAGGTCATTGGAAAGATTCTTCAGCTGATATTATATATTACGCATGGTTAACACTCCCTTTGATTTTTCTGTTTCTTTCCGGATTATTTGGTGTTAAAAAGTTAAAAATGGATAAAAATTTAGGTAAAAATAGAGTTATCGCGCTGTCTATAATGACCCTTTCATTCACGCTTCTTGTGATTGGATTTATAGCTCATTTTACCTCATTTTTTATAACCCCTTAATACTGGAAAACTTTAGAAAAGTTTCTAACAAAAAAATTTTTAAAAATAGTTAAAATATGTTGTAAATAAAGCATATTCTAGTCATAAGTGTCTATTTTTATAAAAGTAGTTTTCTAATGTTTTCCCGTATTTTCTAATGTCTGGAAACGTACTAAAAATGGTAAGTATATTGCGTAAAAAATGATGGTTGTTATAATTAATACAGACACAATCAAATAAAAGTCCTGGTAATGAAAAAGGTAACAAAGGAACCATTCGGGTTCACAGCTTATAGTTATTCACTTTCCATCGTCGAATTGTAGTTTTAATACCGCGTAAAGTGAACTTCCAACAAATCTGAAGTAACCTCATGATTTGCACGACCAGGTATCTATTTATAATCAATAGATTGAGGAAAGGACCTCCAAACGAATTACTGATCTAAGTGTTAATGATCGGTACTAAGTAGGGGGTCTTTTCTATTAGGTAAATCACGTTGCAAAAACCCATTTTCTGCTGGGTAGGTACATGCGCAACGTGATCCTACTTAGCAGAAAGTGGGCTTTTTATTTGAAATTTGTCTATTTGTTTGGGTCGAATTGTGATGGATATAAAAACAAAATATCTTAAAGAACTCAAGGAAATAATTAAAAAAGACTACGGGATTAATTTAACAGAGGAAAATCTATTAGTCTTTGCAGAAAAAATAACCAAACTTACACTCATAGCAAAAAAGCACTATCTTAGGCGTATTGTTAAAAAATAAGACGATTATAAGGTTATCAACTTGCTATATTACAAGTTTAGGGTGTTACTTGTATCAAAAGACAATTAATAACTTAACAATAAAATATGAAAGAAATCGATCTCGTTGGGATTAAATTTAAGGCGTATAACAGAAAATCAAGTGAGCAAGAAGAACGCCAAGCGCTATCAATTGAATCTCAAATCGAGCGCAATCGAAAATTGGCAAATGAATATGGAGTCAAAATGGACCTTGAAGATTTTATATGTGAGTCAAAATCTGCAAAAAAATCTGGTACAAGACCTGGTTTTGAGCAGTTAATAAAGGAGATCGATAAGGGTCGAGTGCAAGGAATTATTACTTGGCATCCTGACAGATTATCTAGAAATGCAGGAGATGCTGGTAGATTGGTCGATTTAATTGATGAAGGTAAATTAAAATTTATAATTACTAACCAACAATTATTTAAGAATAACCCATCTGATAAATTTTTTATAACATCTTTGTGTAGTCAGGCAAAGATGGAGAATGACAACAAAGGAGAGAATGTTAAAAGAGGGTTAGTTAAAAAGAGAAGGATGGGTTATCTACCCGGAATCGCTAAAATTGGATACCTAAACGATAAGGGCGAGAAAGGTTACAGGAAAACAATTAAAGATCCTGACAGATTCTATTTAGTGAAAGAAGTATTTGAAATGTTCTTGTCTGGTAGATATGGTGTACGAGAACTTCATCGAATTGCTGTAGAAAAAATAGGTCTAACTAGTGTTTCCAGAAAACGTATGGGTGGAAAAGCGATAAAACTTTCAATCTTTTACAACATGCTAAAAGACCCGTTCTATGCAGGTTTTTTCTTTGGAAAAGATGAGGATGGTGAGATAACTAAATTTAATGTTAGTTCAGAAGTCCCAAGAATAATTACAGAGCAACAGCATAGAAAAATTGTTTCCATGATCTCTTCTAATGGAAGTGTCAGAACGTGGATATATGTAAATGAATTTCCTTATAAAAGATTTATGAAATGTGGAGATTGTGGAGGTTCAGTAACAGCTGAGAAAAAAATACAAATGATTTGTGAGATTTGTAAAAACAAGTTTTCTCTGACTAATAAAAATGAATGTCCAAAATGTAAAACCTCTTTATCAAAATTAGAAAATTCTAAAATTTTGCATTATGTTTATTATCACTGCACTAAGAAAAAAGATTTAAATTGTCCTGGTGGTGGAGTAACAGAAGTTTTCATAGATAATCAAGTAAAGACTGAGATAGTATCAAAAATGGCAATGTCTAAGTCTCTAAAAGATTGGTGTATTAATAGCATAGTAATGTTAGAACAAAAGGAAGAAAAAACAGAGAAAACAATAAATGAAAGCTGGTATAAAAAACTTACAGACTTAGAAAAACAATTAACCAGGCTTGGCGATTCTTATGTTAAGGGTATATTTGAAGAAACCGAGTTTTTACAAAGGAAGGCTAAAATTGAAGATGAAATGGCAGATATCAAGGCAAGAATAGGGCTAGGTAGCGATTATAAAGCCACACAAGAGGCTTTGGAAGATAAACTGGAGGTATTAACGGAAATAAGAGATATTATTGAAAATGGGAGCTATAATGAAAAGATTGAGGCTTTCTCGATACTTGGTTCGAACCTAACTTTAAAAGACCGAAAAGTCAGTGTTACAAAGGATATTTTGTATAACACGATCCAAAAAGGATTTTTGGAAGCGAAATCAAAAAATCCCCAGTTCGAACCTGAGAATATCCTTGATATTTCAGAACGAAATGAGGTTTTTGAGGACGTTCGTCCAACACTGCTCCGGCGGTAGGGATCGAACCTACGACCAGCCGCTTACATTTTGTCCAAAGTCTCCTTTGGTATGGACTATATCATCATCCTTCTTTCGAGTGGGACGTGAGGCGCTTCGACTGAATTTCTTCAGGCTACTCTCTTGCGAGATAGTCTCTGAACCTTTCCGCTTCGCGGACTTGGCTGCTGATTACCCTTCCTTTGATCTCTCTTTAGATAGGGCTTCCAGCAATTCACCTCATTTTTCAACCTAAATTACTTTAGGAAGCTGCGTGATGCCTTCGTGTATTTCCATGTGACAGTTCGCACAAACGAGTACACATTTTTGAATTTCCTTTTCAATCCTTTTCCAAGAACGAGTTAGACCATCTGTTGAAAGATCAAACTCTTTATTCTTTGGATCTAAGTGATGAAAACTCAAGGCTCGTTGGCACTTATTGTAACCACATATCTGACACTTACTCCCTTTCGATGCTCTCGCCATTTCACGAAGTTTTTTTCTTCGATTTTTAACAGCTTGTCGCATGTACTCGGCTCGATCGGCATAGGTCCTTTTTTCCTTTCTGGTATACATGTATAAAGTATACCACAAACCTATCCACAGGCGGCTGCTCTACCACTGAGCTACACCGGAATACTATTCTGTGTGTGCCTTTCACATTTTGATTACAAAATATTCAAAGGCTTGAGAAATGATAATATCATTTCTCACTACACCGGAATGTTGTAAAGCTCATTTGGTCACCAAGTTTTGATGACCAAAAGTTACTTTGCAAAACCTTGCTACTCGTGTCTATCTCTAAACACAAGTAGATAATATCAAAAATTTCCTATAAAGCAATCGTAAAAAACACTACTTTCTAGCCACCATAATAAAGCAAGGTAAGATGTTTCGTGGCTCAAAATAATTGTCTGTATCCCTGAAATACTTTTTCAACAGCCTATACATTAGGAGTGAATACTGATGAAAAATAATAAATTGCCCGTGGGAAGAGAGCATTTTGTTAACCTCCCCAACCACCCCTTCCCTATCTTTTTTGTTAATGAATGTAAACGGTATACTCGATACAACTAAGTCAGCTTTTTTTATTCCATATTTATAAGGATGCTTAGCGACAACCTCCATTTTTTCTTCAATAACTACAAGTCTATCGTCCTTTATTTTTCTGAGTTCTTTTACAAAATTTGAATCAAGCTCTACCGCATACAGCTTGCCTTTATCCGAAACTTTTTTTAGCAACTCTGTTGTCAAAACTCCATCACCTGGACCAAACTCAACCACAACATCAAGTTTAGTGTCATCGATATTTTTTAGTACTTCTTTAATTACATATCTAGAGCTTCTAGAGACAGCTCCAACATTTTTACCCTTTATGGCATTTTTTAAGAAATTAACTGATTTGTCCATTCTGATGTTAAAAACTAATTAGACTCAAAACTTCCTTGCCCAAGAAAATATACAAAGCCGAGGCTATCCCCTCACCCACCAGAATACCAAAGAGAAACTTTCTAATCGGAATATCAAGTGTCCCACAAACATAGCATATAAGATCCGTAGGTAAAAACGGCATAAAACTCCAAGTAATAACTATTGGTAGCTCATTTTTGGTAATAACCGCAGTAATTTTATCTATCTGCTTTTTATGATTTTTTTCAAAATACTCATCGAAATTTAAATATTCTGAAAAATAATACAGAGAGGCAGAGGAGATGAGTATGCCAATGATAGTCATAATAAAAAGCGGCACTGCTGGTATGAAGACTATGCCCACCAAAATAAAATAAGTTACAGGTATCAATGTAAAACCCCTCAGTGAGGATGCGAGTAAAAATATCGCATAACCTAAAATACTGGATGAGGTAAATATTTTTGCAAACCTTTCCACAACAAATGACTCTTCAAAAAAGAACAAGGCTATCGAACAAATAATAACCCCTAACCACAACGCAAAAAGATACAACCTGATTTTCTTAGAACCACTTATCATTATTACAGTATAACACACGCCCCAGCATGCTAATTCTGTATCTTATCTGTATAATTTAGTAATGAAACCTTTTCTAGAGATATCACATCTTTCAGACATTATCGAACATTCCTCAAAACAAAATGTAATTATTTTTAAGTATTCGAATTCCTGTGGTTCAAGTGAAAGGTTAAGACAAGAGCTCAAATCCTTACTGGAGAAAAATGAACTGCCACCAGTTTATCTAATCACAGTCCAGATCCAAAAAGCACTGTCCAAACAAATTGAAGAATATTTTGATCTGAAACACGAATCTCCACAAATTTTAGTCATTAAATCCGGAAAACTTGTAGAGTCAGGAGATCACGGACGTATAAATACTGGCGATTTACTGAAATTCAAAGTGTGATAAAATCACTGGAATGTCTCACAAATACATTTTTCCGCACGCAACCGAGGAAACCAAAAAAGGTATCCTATTTACGCTCATAGTCGCATCTTTTTTATCAAATATGTTGTTGTTTAGGGATGTTCTTCTAGACAACCAAAAACTAGAAATAGAAATCTCGAAACAGATAGAGGTAAGTACAATAGTGCTCGGACAGTTGAAAAATGAAAAGAGTAAAATCGCTGGTTTACAAAACAATCTAAACGAAGTAAAGCAAAACAATGATCAAATAAAAATGCAGGTAGAGACACTCTCCAGCTCTGTTGGTGTCCTACAAAAACTTACAAGCACTGACCCAGAGAT
>JBAQWP010000016.1:0-5181 GCA_049298975.1 Minisyncoccia bacterium | reverse complement strand
CAATTATCCACATAATGTATTATTTGCTTGTTTCCAAAACAAAAACAATTTGATACAAATATCCTGAGCAAATATTTGCAATATTTTAGAAGTTAAACGACTTATTAAACATGGATGAAGATGAGATAAAAGAAAAAGAAGACCACGAGGAAGAAAAAGAGGAGCTCGATGAAACAAAAATACCAGATCCGAGTGTGGTGGCATCAACTACTGATGATGACGCGGATGAGGATGCTCATATCGCTCTTGTTGAAAGTGAACAGGATGCGGACGAGCTTTTGTTTGATGATCCTCTTAGAAAAAAGGATTCTAGGGAAATTTCTATCGATGAAGCTGCTGACGAAGAAGATGCAGAAGCTGAGCTAGACGAGTCCTATGATGACATTGATGAGTATTAAAAAATCCCCTACGGGGATTTTTTAAATAGTTTTTATTTTAATAAAACGTTTTTTACCAATTTTGTAAACACCATCTTGCACAACCTCTTCTGTGTTTTCTATTCTTTTATCATCTTCCATTTTTGTAACTGCCTTCTCTAAAACCAGCCTCCTCCATTCGGTTTTTGAAGAAATAATTTTTTCAGAAATAAGTAAGTCCCAAAGTCTGGTGTTTCTGGCAACCGAGACTTCTAATACCTCTTCGGGAACACCTCCTTTAGAAAAAGTATTTTCGAAATTTTTTTCTGCTTCGTCAGCTCTTTTTTCGCCGTGATAAATTTTTACTATTTCTTTTGCCAACAATACTTTGATTTTTTTTGGATTCTCCCCTGAACTCAGTGCTTTTTCATACTCCGCAATTTTTATAAGAGAAACTCTGGTGGTTAATGTAAAGTACTTTATTATGAGATTATCAGAGAGAGACATGATCTTACCAAACATATCGTGATTATTATCTAAGAGATTTATTGTGTTACCCCAACTTGAACTCATTTTTCTTCCATCCAAACCCTCAATTAGTGGATTGGTGAGGATATCTTGTGGAGATTGTTTGTATAGTCTCTGAAGTTCCCTTCCTGATAACAAGTTAAATCTCTGATCTGTCCCACCAATTTCCACATCAGCTTTAATTGCAACCGAATCATAGCCCTGCATTAATGGATACAACAACTCCCTAAGAGAGACTCTTTTGCCGGCATCCAATCTTTTTTTTATATTTTCTCTAGAAATAAAATCACTAAGAGAAAAAACATCAGCTTGACGACCTAATTCTTCATAACTAATTTTAGACAACCATTCACTGTTATACCTAACTTCAGACTTTTTTATATCAATAATTTTGGATGCTTGAGAAATGTAATTATCCATATTTCTCTCTACTTCTTCTTTTGTAAGCATGGGCCTTTCGCTTTCTTTGTCGGAAGTGTCACCAATCACACCAGTGAAGTCTCCTATAATAAAAACTATCTTATGACCAAGTTCTTGAAAATCTCTTAGTTTTAAAAGTGGAATTGACCTACCAATATGAATGTTTGGACTGGTAGGATCTATACCAAGCTTTATTACGAGCTCTTTTCCACTAAAAAGTTTGTTATCTAGAGATTTTTTATCAATGACCTCTTCAACACCTCTTACTAGAAGCTCCTGAATTTTTACTGAATCAACAATAACTGAACTTAATTTATTAGACCAAAACATATGCAATACTTTACCATAATTATGATAAAATGGCAGGGTGATAAAAAGGACACATAGAGCAGTAAAGAGAACGCTTAGAAAGCATGGCTGGAGAAATGTATTTATTTTTTTATTGTCCTGTATTCTTATTTTCTTAGGAATAGTACTAATCTGGCTTTCTACATTTAAAGTCCCCTCTCTTGACACAATTGAGGAACGTAAGGTGAGTCAATCCACAAAAATATACGACTCCACGGGTAAAATCCTCCTCTATGACGTCTATCAGAAGGCTAAAAGGACCATTGTTTCATTTGATCAGATATCTCCTTTTATAAAAGAAGCTACTGTTTCAATTGAAGATAAAGATTTCTACACTCACAATGGGTTTAAACCAACTTCTTTTTTGAGAGCAGTAATTGTAAATACACTTTCCGCTGGATACGCTCAAGGTGGTTCAACCATCACTCAGCAGGTAGTTAAAAACTCCATATTAATTGGTGACAAAAAAATTACCAGAAAACTTAAGGAAATTGTTCTGGCCTTAAAACTAGATAAAACCCTATCAAAAGATGAGATTCTTAGTATTTATTTGAATGAAAACCCTTATGGTGGAAGTATTTATGGTGTAGAGGAAGCTAGTATGGCTTTTTTCGCAACCTCTTCTGCAAATGTAACTTTGGCTCAAGCTGCATACTTAGCTGCACTACCACAGGCTCCTACTTATTATTCACCATACGGGCAAAACAAAGAAAGATTGGATAATAGAAAAAATTTAGTGTTGAAAGAAATGTTGGAAGATAAAAAAATCTCTGCTGAAGAATATACACAAGCTGTAAATGAAAAAGTGGTATTTGTACCAAAAGGTGATTTAGGAATCAAAGCTTCACATTTCGTTATGTTTATTAAGGACTATCTTGAAAAAAAATATGGCTCTGACGTTTTAGAACAAGGAGGTTTAAAAATCACCACTACTCTAAATTATGAATTCCAAGAAAAAGCGGAGATGATTGCAAAAAAATATGCTGAAATAAATACTAAAAATTTCAATGGGACCAATGATGCATTTGTTGCTATTGACCCAAGAAATGGGGCTATCTTAACTATGGTTGGTTCAAGAGATTATTTCGACACAGAAATAGATGGTAATTTCAATGTAACTCTAGCTCGTAGACAACCTGGGTCTACCTTCAAACCATTTGTTTATGCAGAAGCTTTTGTTAAAGGTTTTACCCCAGAAACAACCCTCTTTGATTTACCTACCCAATTTTCAGCAAAATGCGCTCCTGACGATACTAGTAGTGAAAATGGATGCTATGCACCAGTCAACTACGATGACCGCTTCAGGGGCCCAATGACACTCAGAGATGCCTTAGCCCAGTCTATAAACATACCTTCCGTTAAGACTCTATATCTTGCTGGTATCAAGGACTCTATTGATCTAGCTAAAAATATGGGGATTACGAGTCTTGGAAGCCCCAATGATTATGGTCTAACTCTGGTTTTGGGTGGTGGTGAGGTTTCCCTTTTGGATATGACATCAGCATATGGTGTTTTTGCCACTGAAGGGATGCGAGTTCCTTACACTGGGATATTAAAAGTTGAGGATAGAAGTGGAAATATCTTGGAGGAAATAAAAACAAAGCCTTACCGCGTGCTTGATGTAGAAGTATCGAGAAAAATATCTAGTATTCTTTCCGATAATATTGCTAGAACACCTTTATATGGATCAAATTCTGTTTTATATTTTCCTGGGGTAGATGTAGCGGTAAAAACTGGTACAACTAATAATTATAAGGATGCTTGGATAATTGGTTATACCCCAAATATAGTAGTTGGGACTTGGGCTGGGAATAATGATAATTCACCAATGGCAAAAAAAGTATCAGGTTTAATTGTTGCGCCGATGTGGAGAGAATTTATGGATATAGTGGTAAAAAAAATACCTAACGAAAGTTTCATCCCTCCACAAAAAGATGATTCTTATACTTTAAAACCAGTTTTAAGGGGTAAATGGCAAGGTGGAATATCCAATTTAATTTCTAATAACATAGGTAGTGGCACAAGTACTCCAGATCTTACTTATAACTCAGTGCAAGAGATACTAACCGGTGGGGTCCATTCAATACTATTTTGGTTAAATAAAGACGATCCTATGGGTTCACCACCAACAGATCCTAATAATGATCCTCAATTCACAAATTGGGAATACCCAATAAGAATATGGGCTATGAATCAGGGTTTCCAGTAATTATCTTATATCAATAATATTAATATTATTTTTTTTAAAATCATCTAGAATTAATTTTTTGTATATAAATATTTTATTTTGTAACGCAGAACCTACATTAAGACAAACTGTGTAATTTTTAATTTCAAATTGTTCTAAAGATAAAGAAATTTTTGTATTTTTTTTTATTATATCTACAACAATATCTTTATTATGTTTATTTATATCTAAAGTATTCGATGTTTTTTTTAGAAATTGAGATATATTAAACATTTTTACTTATTCATTGGCATAACTAAATACATAAATGATTTATCTCCAGTACTTTTTATCACCATAGGTTTACTAATATCTGAAAAATATAAAGTAATACTGTCAGTATCAATAGACTGAAAACAGTCCATAATATATTTATAATTAAAACTAATAATTAAACTATCCCCTTTTATTACAGCATCAATACTATTTATATTTTCACCAATATCATTATTCTTTGTAGTAATTCTTATTTTCTTTTCTTTTGGAATAACATTAAAAACTACTTGGCAGAATTTGTCAGAAAAAATATTTGATATTCTTAAACTATTAACTAAATCTTGTTTTAATAAAGTAACTTCTGTTTTTACATCTTTTGGAATAATTTGTTTATAATCCGGAAAAACTCCGTCTATTACTCTGGAAGTTATATATAGATCGTTATATGTAAATGATATTTGATTCTCGTTTAAAGACACTTCCAAATCCTCACTTATATCCTCTATAGTTCTAATTATTTCTGTTACATTTTTAAATGGGATTAAAATTTGATTGAAGTCTTTATGTTTTTTTACTCCAACTCTTTTTTCCGATAATCTAAATGAATCAGTCGCAACAAAAACAACATTCTCTTCTTCTGAAGAAATTAGAATACTAGATAGGACTGGTCTAATAGTAGAGGATGAAGAACTATACATTACAGATTTAAAACCTTTAACTAGATTTGGTGCATTAAAAGTAAATTTTTTTCCATTATTAATTTTTGGAATATTTGGAAAATCATCAGTTGGAATAGCTTTTATTAATGCTTCTGAATGTTTAGTTTTAATTTTAATATTACCTGAAACTTCTTCTATTGAAATATTACTATCATTACTAATACCATTAATAAAATTATTTAAAATACTTCCTGAAACTGCAACCTTACCTGGTTTTATTACTTTTACTGGAATAGAAATTTCTATTCCTAAATCTAGGTTTGTTGATTTTATAATAAGTGTAGAGTTTTCTGCCTCCAATAAAATACAACTTAAAACAGGTAATGTAATATTTTTTGCAGTAATTCTCTCTGCTTTATTTAATGCG
>JBAQWP010000015.1:0-11108 GCA_049298975.1 Minisyncoccia bacterium | reverse complement strand
TTTTCTCTGTGCCCCTGTTATATAAATGGTAGAATTCCCCAACTGCAAATGATTGTTTTCTCTCAGACATGCCCGAAACATTATCACACCATAAATAAAAAGCCACATGCATTTAGCATAGGAAATTCCTATGTAATTTTGAGTGTAGTGTAATATTAAATAATTTTATATTTAGAATTCTAGATACTCAAATATTCTTGCGACAAATTTTGCGGTTACGTACTTTGAAGAATCCATACTTAAGTTACAAGTTTTTGAGATACCAAAGGTAGAGCAGGATCCCCCCCATCCAGCAAACTTCCAATACGATGAGTTGGTAGATGCTGTAAGAACTACATTTGCATTTTTATTATAATTCGCAGAACAAGTTACACCACAATCAATCCCACCAGGGCTACTAGTAACCTTTCCGCCAGAAATATTACTTACACTTACATCCAATGTTTCAGTTTCATCACCTCTAGTTGCTTGGCAAAATGCATCTCCCCCACCATTTGAGCCAAGACATTGCCACAAACTTGAAAAACCTGGATTAGGAAAAGATGGAGTTCCTGGTGATAAATTCCCAGAAGAACAAAACGTGTCAGTTCCATAAGATGATTCCGCCCAAAGATATGTTCGGTTAGCGGTTCCACAACTTCCATATATTGGAGCCAAAGGATCCCTCGTTGCAGAGCAAGTTGCATCTATGCCATTACCTGAACCCAGACATTGCCAAGTTGTTGTAAAACCTGGATCAGGAAAACCTGGTGATGAAGGAGAAGCAACTCCGGATGCACAAAAACTTCCTGAAAAATTGGTTTGGTTTGGAGTGTAATTTATCGCTGCCGTTCCACAAGAACCGTCTGTGTCTATATTTGAAGGTGTATAGGTTATATCCCAACCAATAAAACCTTCGTCCACTAAAGTTTGAGTAAGAGATGCTGGACTAAAGTAAGGCCCATCATACCCAGAAATAGCTGGTACACTACTTATAGTCCAGTCGCCCACAACATCATCTCTGCACGAAAAATTACCAGCTGGAAACGTATAGGAGTAGCTCCCACTCGGACCAGTTAAAAGCCAGCTTGTTGGAATATTTGAGGCAACGCAAATAGTTCCTAAATCACTTTGTATGTCATTCAAAACAGCACTTGATTCAGAAACACATGCATCCAAACCAACAGTTAAAGTTACTTTTTTTTCTCCAAATGAAGAATACACATGAGAGTAGCCATAACCAACAACTTGAGTCAAAGTACCGTCGAGCTTCCCTACCAAAATATTACCTCCGCCGTCATTATAGTTCAAAAAAATATCTTCATAATGACCTGTACTATCTAGTTGCACAGACCAATCATCCACAATTAACTCTCTAGTTCCATCAGGACCGGAAGAAGCATTGATTGAACAAAATACAGAAGCCTCGGCTGGTATTGGGGAAAAAGTAAAAAGAATTAACTGTAAAAATAACAGAGTAATGCTTATTCTTTTCATTTATTATGTATATAGAAACTTACTTAATGATATCTATCCTATAAGGAATAAACGACTTCATTTCCACTAAATTACTGTTTGAGTACATACTTATAGTGTTGCCTACTTTTATATCTGACAATTTTGCCTTTGTCTTAGTATACTTTCGGTTCTCATATTTTGTGGCAAAATATTGTGTTGTACTAGCAACTATAGCTACTCTTGTATCTGTTGTAGTTAGTGTACCAGATGGAGTTGTTGTTGAGAGCTCTACAGTTACGGTAATTCTGTTGTCTTTGATTTCCATAACCTTACCACCCATAACATATTCCTTAGGAATAATTTCCTTCTTAGGGAAATATGCGGGGTTAACAGTAGTATCCTGTCTCCTACTTATCATATAGTAAGCCCCATATACCATAGCGATAAGAATAATGATAATAGAAATAATTAAAAGATTTTTTTTCATTGTTAAATTATATCAGATAATAAAAATAGAAAACAAGCATATACACAGCTACTTTCCAGTTCTAGAAATAAGTTCTTTAATGGTTTTAAGCGCGATTTTAATATCGAGCCAAAATGACCTGTTTTTTATATAGTAAATATCATAAGTTAATTTTTCTTTGGTTAGTTTTACCTCAGCACCATGATGAGGATGATTTTCCTGGTGAATTTGTGCCCATCCAGAAAGTCCCGGCTTTATCAGATGTCTTATGTTGTAGTACGGAATCTCTTTATCATATATTGCTACTCCCGTCGGCAATTCGGGTCTAGGACCAATAAGGGAAATGTCCCCCACTAATATATTCCATAGTTGTGGAAGCTCATCTATCCTTGATTTTCTCAAGAATTCACCAACTCTGGTGACCACATTTTCACTACTTTTATTTATGGTTGATTCTGAAAGACTCATGGACCTAAACTTGTATAACTTAATTAGTTTCCCGTCACGTCCAACCCTTTCTTGGGATATAAATATTTCCCCTCTATCATCGAGTTTTATGGCAATATAAACAAAAGGATACAAAAATAGGGATAGTGTTCCGAGCACCAATCCAATAGTAAAATCCATAAGTCTTTTAAGAAAATCATATGTAAACTTTGGAGAAACGGATATGTTTTCCAAGAACCAGGAGTAAGTTACTAGTGAGAGAGGAATTCTATCAAATATCTCCTCATAAATTCTATGCGAATCAATAAACCTAACTCGTGAAAAAATTAAATTATAGAGATGGGGTAAGAGAGGCCCAACATTTTCGTGAGAGAAATCTATCGCAACTATTTTCAGATTATTTGAGTAAACTTGTTTAATAATATCTTCCTGGATATCGAGCGACGCTAAACTTTCCACATCAAACGATGTTACAAAATAAAAATCATAAACGTTGTTGTCATTTACCTCATGTAAAAGTTCTTTCATTTCTGTCCCGGAACCTATGAGTAACGCTGGTTGTTTATCTACTCTACCAAGAAAAAGATGACTGTTTAGCCTCCATCCCAACAAAAGAGCAAAAGAAACTACAAGATAGATGAATAAAATAGTTTTAGGAGTAATGCCAAAAAAAGGAA
The DNA here is from genome assembly GCA_049298975.1 of Minisyncoccia bacterium. GTDB lineage: Bacteria > Patescibacteriota > Minisyncoccia > Phycocordibacterales > DATDWN01 > C7867-006. The sequence continues at coordinate 8,081 of JBAQWP010000015.1, read as the reverse complement.
CTACGTAGAAAAATACTATCGCAAAAATACTGTTAACAACTTGGGCATTAAAAATAATACTTGGAAGTTTGCTTTTTAAAATCAGGGTGTGCTTTTCATACAATCCAGCGATGAAAAAAATTAAAAGCCAGATAACAAAAAGTATAGTGAACGGACGAAGGTGTAGATCAAAACGCACCCAGGTAGGCATTTCACCAAACCTTATATACAAGGCAATCCAAAGCGAAATAAAAAAAACAAAAATGTCACCTGAGAAAAGAAAAAAGGCTTCTTTTTTGGAAATATTGATCATATCGTAATAGAGGCAATAATATGCTAAAATTGATTAATATTCAATATGGAAGGAAAGAAAAAAGTCTGCTATCTAATCACTAAAGGTGTCTGGGGAGGTGCCCAAAAGTATGTCTACAACTTAGCCATATCACTACCCAAGGACAAGTATGAGGTCTCGGTTGTTTGTGGTGAAGGTAAAATATTAAAGGACAGACTCGAAGAAAAAGGCATAAAAGTCTTTGAAATAAAATCTATGAAAAGAGACCTCTCCGCAATAGGAGAATCCTTTAGTTTTTTTTCAATTTACAGTATTCTGAAAAAAATTAGGCCTGATGTTCTGCATGTTAACAGTCCCAAAGCTGGTGGCCTTGGTGCATTGGCAGGAAGAATCCTCCATATACCCACTATTGTTTATACCGTACATGGCTTCTCGTGGAATGAAGATAGAACTCCTATCCAGAAAATTTTAATTACTTTCTTTATTTGGCTAACTATAATCCTCTGCCACAAAACTATTACTATTTCAACCAAGGAGGAATTGGAGGCAAAAAATCTTTTCCTAACACCTGATGAAAAAATAGTGCTGATAAGGAATGGAGTGGAAAAAATTGATTTTTATGAAAGAAACGAGGCACGAAAAATTTTAGGTGAAATAATTTCAAAAAATCTTGAAAATAATTTTATACTTGGAACAATATCGGAACTAAATAAAAATAAAGGTTTAGAATACGCTATTTCAGCCCTATCAAAAGTAACTCATGAATTTGTTTTTCTAATTTTAGGAGGAGGAGAACTTAAAAGTGAACTCCACCAAATGATCGATAGGTTTGAAATGAAAGACAAAATATTTCTCTTAGATTTCGTACCTGATGCAAGTAGATACTTGAAGGCCTTTGATGTTTTTACACTAACTTCAGTTAAAGAGGGTCTGCCTTATACCATAATAGAGTCAGGACTTGCTGAGGTTCCAGTACTAGCTAGTAGAATCGGAGGAATACCTGATATTATCGATGATGGAAAAAATGGAGTATTAGTAACAAAAGGAAAACCAGGTGAAATAACCCGAGCTATAGAATTTATGATTAGTAAACCAGAAGTTAGAAATGACTTTGCTAGATTACTGAAGGAAAAAATGGAAAAGGAATTTTCTCTTGAGAGTATGCTTGAAAAAACCATAAAGGTCTATTCCTAAATTAGTATTTACAGCTTAGTTTTTGATTCCAGGCATTTCATTGGAAGCAATATCCCTATGCACAGTCCTACTTGAAGATCTCATACCCATAAGAATACCCAAGCCAAAAAACTCAGCCAATATATGACTTCCACCATAACTCATAAATGGCAACGTATTGCCGGTAACTGGCAGAAGACCAATATTCATACCAATATGAATAACAGTATGAACCAAAAAAAGAATCGTCAACCCAACTCCAAACAAGATCTCAAAATTACTGCCTCCTTTAGATGAAATTATAAGCATACGCCAAAAAACTATACCGTATAAGATAAAAAGTAACATAACTCCCACAAAACCCCATTCTTCTGCAAAAGCGGCAAAAATAAAATCTGTTTCATACTCTGGTAAGAACTGTAATTTACTTTGTGTACCATACCCTATTCCTTTCCCAAAAATCTCACCAGATCCAACTGCTATTTTTGACTGATAGGCATTGTAACCACTACCATGAATATCTGTTAATGGGTTTATAAAAGTTTTTATTCTGTCTTTCTGATACTGTTTGAAAACCCCAAACCATAAACCGGAAAAAATAGTTAAGGCTATCAAAAAAACCAGAAGAAGATGTTTTCTTGATATGCCTGAAACAAGTACCATCCCGAGCCATACAAAAAAAATAATAATTGCTGAACCAAAATCTGGCTGTAGAAAGACAAGAACAAAAATAACAAAAACATAAAATCCGGAAACTAGGATATGGCGGATATTTGCTATCTCCACATGTCTTCTAGAAAAATATTTAGCCAATAGTAATATAACCACAAGTTTCACCAGATCAACTGGCTGAAAGGAAAATAAGCCTAAGTTAAACCAGCTCTGAGCACCTTTAAACACACTACCTAGAATAAATAGCAAAGACAGCAATCCCACAGATATCCCAAATAGAATAATTACTATTTTTGTATTTTTCAGAAAACTCCAATCAATATTACTTGCAATCATAAGTACTGTTAAAGACACAAGCATCCATATGACTTGTCTATCAAAAAAACGGCTCTGACTCGTCGCAACTGATTGAAACGAGTTCATAGTAAAAAGACCTGCAAGACAAATTAGAAAAACACTTATTAGCAAAATGCCATCAATATTTTTAAAAATCGATTTAAACTTATCCATAATTATATAGACCTATAAATAACAGTGATGACGTTTGGTTTTCTAGAACAAAGGCCTGTTCCTATACTTTTGTATATATTGGAAAGAGAACTTTTGTTTGGTGCGTTAAAATAATGTTTATCGTCAGTACTTATCTTTTTTAAGAAAACTTCATTGATTTCCTTACCCAAGCCGATTGTATATATATCTATACCACTTGATTTTATTGTATCAGCAGTCTGTTCTGCGGAAACTGTTGGGTAATCTGAAACACCAGGTTGAGTTGGCTCAGTCGGAATGCCATCTGTTAAGAGTATTATTGCTTTTTTTGCACCAACTCTTGCATTACTCGATAGTAGCTCAGTGTAGGCATCAGAGAGACCCCCAGCTATATTGGTTTGCTCGGATGTTGAACTGAGCTTCATACTTACAACTGAATTTACACTTTCATCTTTATTCATTAATAATCTGCTCTCAAGTCGAGAATTAGTGCCGAATGAAACAATCCCCACCTGATCACCGGATCCGAAGTTCTTAACAAAATCAGCTGCGGTTGAAAGTACTGTATTAAATGGCTCTGGAGGATCCTTACTTTCAGATCTCATGCTCCCCGACCGATCCAAGCTAAGAATGACATCCACAGGGTTTGCACACTCAACCACACCTAAATCAAAAGGTTTAGGCCAAGTGAAAACAAAATCTTGAGTGGTACCTTTATATAAATTATCAATAAAAGACCTTGAAGCAGCCACAACATTTTCCTTGCTATCCAAAACAAAAACGTCTAGTTCCAGAGAAGAAATACTCCTAAGTGAATTATTTGTAATTTTACCTGTTATCCTTGGACTTGTTGTGGTAGCCTCAAGTGTTCCATACAAAACTAATAAATCAGGTTCGGGTTCTGTATTTTTTTGCCAAGGAGAAAAATTGGTAAATTCAAAACTCACTGATTTTGGCTTTACTCCCTTAAATTGGAGACTGGTCTCAAATACAGCAAACATTTTGTTTTTTGGAATACTTGTTTGTCCATCCTTTTCCATAATGACATTCTTATTTGCATCATATACCCTAAATTTGTAGAGCGCATTAGGATTAAAGGAAGTAATGTTTGGGTTCTGAATATAAGCAACAGCAGTGTAAATATCACCAGAAACATTAAATATTTTTGACCACAAAACTACCGGTGATAGTGTATCTGCTGTACAAAGATTTTTGCAGCCACCACCACAATCTATTCCCTTCTCATCTCCATTTTTCATCCCATCAAAACAGGTCGGAGCTTTATAAAAATATTTCCAAAAAATAAAACTAAAAATAATTAGAAAAAATACTAGGACTATACCTCCATATATAAGACGCCTTTTTACTGCCCAAGCATACATAAGAATAGTATACAGTAGCTAGTTACTAGTATCTAGTAGTAAACCTTACTAAATTAATTGACTAAATTTGTGTATAAATATATCCTTTTTAAGGAGGCTAATATGTGCGTATATTATGAGCTCTGGAACGAAAGAAACGAACCTGGCCGCCTGATGGGAACTGTGAAGATGGAATATGAACTTCGGGTAGGCGCCGTTCTTCATGGAGTTAATTTTCCTAATGAAACCGGAACTAAAATAGTCAAAGTGAAAGCACTTTGGCGAACTGGTACGCACGAGAGTCTGCCTAACCGCTACACGGCTATCGTATCAGAAAAGGTTTGACCTGCTGTGTTTGTTGAAAGGGTGCGTGTTTCGCACCCTTTGCTTTATACAAAAAAATTCAGTACTAAGTTCTGGCTGAAATGCTATGGTATAGCATTTTAGAGTCGGAAGGCGACGACACGAGACGGGTGAGTTTGGGTTGGGACCCAAAGACAAGACCTATGATAATTTTTTGCGCATTTGTGAAGCAAAAAATAGAATAGGTGTACTGACCAGGTACTGGCCGCGGAATTTTTCAACAGAAAAATATGTGTGACTTAGCTACTAATTAACTTTATCCACGTCTACCGTAATTGGCAGACCTATATCTCTAAAACTTGAATTAAATACTGCTACTGGAACGACATTTGAGTTGGAAATCCATTCGGTGTTTTCACGTAACGTAAAGTTGCTTCTCTTCAACACGTAGACGTACCCAGTTCTGTTCTGACACACATTGATAGCTTCTTGGTTTGCATGAATATTAATTCCAGAATCCTCAGTAAAAATACCTATTCTGTAATTACCGGGCGTACTAACCAAATTCGACTCATGAAAAATTGAACGAAAAATCGGCACTTCTATTTCGGCCGAAGCAAATACTGCAGGTTCTCCATCTGGCACATCTTTACCGTCAACCTCAGTGTAAGCTTGTCGTGGTTCAAATTCACTAACAGAGTGTGGTGACCCATGAAAAAGGAAGTCCCCTGTAGCTTCCAACTCTTTTAGTTGCTCCTTGGTTTTTATTGTCTCGATATGATTAAGTATACCTTCCATGATTTATTGATTCATATACTGATTATAGAATTATACTATATTTGAATTCGAAAAAAACCTGAGTTAATTTTGAAAAATTTACAGTAAATTTAAATGCTTAGTTCTGGCGGTTAGCTACTTCCCTTACAGGGACAGTACACCTTTCGCTTTTTGATTACAAAATGCTCAAGGTTCTGAAATAGGGTCCCAGCCCAATTTCAGCCCCGTGAGAGTGAGAAGCGAATACCTGGAGCTTCGCAAGACTTTGAGCACTCCGGGTGCGAAAAGTGTACAGCTCCTGTAAGGAGGCATCGCCTCAACTGGGCTTAACTGACGAGCTGGATTGATATGTTATATCAATCCAGAGACGTAGGCGGGTAGCCGAGTCGGGGTAGCGCAAAATTTCAACAGAAATTTATGCGTGACCGGAATGAGAACGGGTGAAGTCGGGATGGGACCCGACTGCAAGACCTGTGATAGTTTTTTGAATAAAAAAACAGAACAGGTGTACAGCGACTGTAAGGCGGGACATCTTACGATAACTTTGCACTTATATATTTTAATGCTAGAGTAGCACGAGGAGCACCCATGACTATAACTACTGAAGTCTACCAGGACTCGAAATACCTGGGCAAGATTCGAACGGAGAACTCACCGCCAAAAATTGGCGAGGTTCATGAAGGAGAATCTGGGTCGTATGAAATCATTTCAATCAGTGATGTGAGACACTCCATGTTTTGGGGATACTACACATTCGCGAGTGGTCTGGAGGTACAAAAAAGAGGCGCGTGAGCGTCTCCTTTCGTATACGAAAAAAATCGATTTCTCTGTTCTGGCACCTACCTACTTTCCCCGTGAGAGTATCATCGGCACTACGAGGCTTAACTTCCGTGTTCGGAATGAGAACGGGTGTGACCCTCGCGTCAAGGTACCAAAACACAAAAATCGATTTCGTGTTTGTTGTATTGTATTTTCAAAGTAAAAGCAATCTGTCATGACATGATTAATTCATCTCATGTAACAGGACGAAGTTTGTGGCTAAATCATCCGACCGCTAAAGCGGCTTAGGATGATCGCCCGAACATTTTGTAAACAAAATGTTTTAGGGCTTTTTAAATTTCCTAATAGAAATCGGCTAATTAGTACATCTCGGCTCCACACATTACTGTGCTTCCACCTAATGCCTATCACGTGATCATCTCTCACGGGCCTCAAACGATTCCTAATCTTGAAGTGGGTTTCACTCTTAGATGCTTTCAGAGTTTATCCCTTCCCGACATAGCTACTGGGCGGTGCCCTTGGCAGGACAGCCCACACACCAGAGGTCAGTTCACCCCGGTCCTCTCGTCATTTACACCCCCTATTTCTAGGAGCACAGACTATACCTTTTCCCTAGGGGTACCCTAAGGGAAGCTGCATCTTACCTAAATATTCCTGTACATAGGTTAAACCTATGTACTTTCCAGAGATATCTAAGTCCATCACCACAATAAAATTGTGTGATAAGTCGTTACGGGGTCATTCAGCACTAATTTTTGGAGTCAAGATTATACTTGACAATTTAGATAAATATGATATCATGTTGCTTAGGAGACACATGAGAAAACTGTTGATCGTCGGTATCTGTCTGAGCGTAGGATACGGAACCTACTACCTGTTACAACTGACGCATCCACTCGATAACTTCGAGGGGTGGATCAATGTTCAGGCCACCAACTCAGTGCTTGGTGCATTGGTCGCAGTCTATGTCGTTCCGTCACTCATCCGACGCTGGTCAAAGTGAGTGCCCGTTCTCGAAACGCTATCCTCCTTCGTTGGGAGTGTAGCGTTTCTTTGTTTATATTTTTATTTTTTCCAAAAATTAGTGCTGAAGACTTCCCACGGTATTACCTTAAAGCGGAAATTGATTTTCAGACAAACTGCAAAAGCGGACCTGGCTAATTTGCAATTCTAAATCAAAATCATATGAAGGCTTCACCGTTATGAGCAGCATTTTCAATCGTGATTACTCACGAAAGTAGCAATTCAATTACTAGGGGCAAATCTTCTCAAGAATCAACGCCTACAGTAGATAGGAGACCAACCTGTCTCACGCTTGTTACCACAGATTACTCTGTGCAATGGACTATAGCATCACCTCGACCTGCTCGGAGAATCAGGATTAAAGATTCAAGATTAAGGAATAAAACAAATACATTATTCTTTAATCATTAATCATGTTTCTTGCTTCTCCACGCTTTGCGTGGCTGTTGATGTTTAGTCTCTACGGGTGTTTGTAAGTTTTATTGAGGAAGTTAGATGCACGTTTGCTATCTAGCCCATACTCCGTCAAAGACCACTAGTGGCCATAACGAAGAAAAGAGAGGCGATGATGAGTATCCACGCCAGAGCGTACAAAGAAGATCTGACGATTTTTCTTAACTTCATATTCTCCTCCAAAGAACAGTTCCTCAATAAAACTTACAAACTTCCCTCGGTATTACCCCGCATAGCTTTTAGCGACGCAGGGGTTCACCGATATAAATCAACTTTAATCGCAAAACAAATTGCGACCGCCGTGATTTGATTGGTCTACTTACTTATTTCACAAACAAAAAATATTGCTAACAATTCCTCTAAGGATTCAGATTGCTCAGAATTAGATTCAAGATTAAAGATTCAAGATTAAGGAATAAAACAAATGCATTATTCTTTAATCAATAATCTTGTAACATGTATCTTTTACTGAACGGTCTGAACCCAGCTCGCGTATCTTTTTAAATGGCGAACAGCCATACCCTTGGGAGCTTCTTCACCCCCAGGCTAAGATGAGCCGACATCGAGGTGCCGAACTGCACCGTCGCTATGGACGCTTAGGTGCAACCAGCCTGTTATCCCCAGGGTAGCTTTTATCCGATAATCTCCGGCCGCCTCTAACACGGACCGTCGGTTCACTATGTTCCGCTTTCGCGTCTGTTTGACATGTACGTCTTACAGTTAAGCCAGCTTGTGCCATTACACTATCGGCACGGTTTCCATTCGCGCCTAGCTGACCT
>JBAQWP010000014.1:0-2499 GCA_049298975.1 Minisyncoccia bacterium | reverse complement strand
GATAACGACCGAATAGAAATAGGGAGCTGTCCAGTAAAAACAAAGGATGGTTGGTTGCTTGTAACCTGTAGGATTCAAAACCACAGGGATTCAAATCGTGTATTTGCTATCGAGGCTGTTTTGCTTGATTTGAAAAAGCCGAAAAATATAATAGGTAGAACTAGAGGTGCACTCATAGTTCCAGAAGAATTGTATGAAAAACACGGCCAGATTTCGAACACAATTTTTCCTAGTGGCGCTCTAGTTAAAAAAGATAAAAAGGGAGAAGAGGTTTTAGTAATATATTATGGTGCGACTGATACCACTACTGCAGTTGCTGAAGTTCCACTTAAACCTCTTCTTAGAAGCATGAAGATTCCCAGGAAAGAGGATGGTTTTATGAGGCTTACCGATGGAGCATTGATGGCGCCAAGAAAAGATATAGATTGGGAATCAAAAGCGCTTTTTAATCCTGCTGCTATTTATTTAGGAAAGAAGGTGCATATTTTATACAGAGCCATGTCACAGGATAATACCTCTGTAATCGGCTATGCACAGAGTCCTGACGGCGTCACTATTTCTTATCGAAGCAGTCAGCCGATATACGCTCCTAGAGAATCATTCGAAGATAAGAGAGTCCCGCATGGAAATTCTGGTTGTGAAGATCCGCGAATTGTAAAAATAGGGGATACTTTATATTTGTGTTACACAGCTTATAACGGTATCACTCCACCATCGGTTGCTGTTTCTGCAATTTCAGCAAAAGACTTTCTTGCAAAAAAATGGAATTGGTCCAGGCCAGTCTTGGTAACACGGGATGGAGTGGATGACAAAGATGGATGTCTTCACCCAGAAAAAATCAAAGGTAAATATTTTTTGTATCATCGCGTCGATAATCATATAGTTGGAGACTTTGGAGAAACTCCCTGGTTTAAAGAAAAAAATAATTTTAAAAATATTCCCATTCTTTATCCAAGGCAAGGCATGTGGGATAGCCAGAAAGTAGGAATTTCCACCCCTCCAATAAAAACAGAAAAAGGATGGTTACTTTTGTATCATGGGGTTTCAATTCATTCCAGGTATCGAGTTGGAGCAGTTTTGCTCGATTTAAAGGACCCAACGAAAGTACTTTCCAGAACAACAGATGCAATATTTGAGCCTGCTGAAGCCTACGAGATTCAAGGACAAGTTAATTATGTGGTATTTCCTTGTGGAGCTGTAGTTAAAGACGGGAACATATTAATGTATTATGGAGGGGCAGATAGCGTCGTAGATGTGGCGACCATCAAACTAAAGAATTTGTTGGATATATTAACTAAATAGTAAGTATTTTTACCTAGTATCTTTTAGGGAGAGTGAAAATTTTGTTCCTATAACCATTATTGCTCCAAAGACAATAAATATATATTGGAACGGAATCATTTGAAGTGATATTGTTGCTACTACTGGTGCCACAATAAAAGCTACTGGTCTGACCCCTCTAAATAGACTGATGATATCACTTCTTTCATCATTAACTTGTTTAAAGAAATAACTTTCTGAACTTATCTCAACAAAACTTGCGCCTATTCTTGATATAAAAAGAATTACTGCCCATAACCAAAACGTTTTCGTACTGATAAGACTCATGGAAACTGTAGCTAGGGAGAGAATGACAAATCCGATTGTTAAAAATTCTTTCTCACCATATTTATAATCTTCTAATTCTCCTACAGGGAGCTCGAAAAGCACAAAAGGTAGAAGCATAATAGTAAATATGATTCCTATCTCTGACCATGAAAATCCGATATGTTGGTTAAGATAAATTGGCATATAGATCACCATAAATCCATAAAATAATTGAAGTAAAAAGTTTGAAACTGTGACATCGAATAGGTTTTTGTTTTTCAGATACTCTTGAGTTGTTTCCTTAAGTACGATATGTCGCCTAGGTTTTTCCTGAATTTTTCTAAAATTATGAATAAATATATATAATGGGATCAGAAATATTGCAGATAGTAGGTAAACGTAAGTATAGCTTTCACCTTTTACTAAAAACGAAACTATTGTAGGAGAAATTACAAGGCAGATACTTCCGATTGTAAGGTATGTAGCCCTAATACCCCCAGTTTTTGTTTCATCTGATGAGCCACTTTCAACAAGTACATCCATATTAAACAAGATGAGTGAAATATTGAAAACGTGGATTAAAAAACTAAGTGAAACCAAAAAGGCATTTGCAGATAAGAGGAGTCCGATCGTGGAAAGAAGCTCAAATGTTACAGAATATAAAATAAACTTAAAGCTACCGATTTTCTCAAGTATTCGTGAGGCGTTAATGAGCATTATTAGGTCCAATATTGAGCCAATAATATATAACGCTGAAACTTGACCTTCTGTAAAATAAACTGAGAGAAGTGAAGAGTTTACGTAGATAACAAGTGAATAGTGAAATGAGATTAGAATACTAGCAAGAAAGAGAGAGTTCAGTAATTTCCCTTGTCTAAATGGTATAAGAACTTTGTCCATGTGTAGTATTCT
>JBAQWP010000013.1:0-7283 GCA_049298975.1 Minisyncoccia bacterium | reverse complement strand
GATGTAACACGTGAGTCTTCAGATGATTCTGTAATATTAAATCTTCAACTCCAGATAGTGCTTCTTTAATAGCACTTGATTGTGTAATGATATCAACACAATACTTTTCTTCATCGACCATTTTAGCCAATCCTTTCAATTGACCTTGAGCAATATTGAGGCGTCTCAATACTTTCTTTTTAATGTCTGCTTGCATATGCACAGTATACCCCCATGGGGTGTACTGTGCAAGATACTAGGTATATATTATTACTTAGCTTGTGGTCATTATTGATCTTATTCTTGTGGGTGTCTGGCTCTGGCAAAACATTTCAAAAAATAATTCCAATATATTTACGTGTGAACAAAAAATCACCGACTTATGTCGGTGATTTTTTGTCTTGAATACTGCGCTCAGCAGGTATGCAGTGGCGGAATAGATACTTGAGCCATTTCCGAGCCTCCTCGGAGTCCGAAACTATCTCAAGCTGGCTGGCCAACTCGAGCTAGAACCGTGGTCGGTCAAGCCCTGTAACGTCATTTTAGCACTTTTTGGGAGAGGTGGTCGACGGCACTCGAGCACTAAAATCATAGTATCACCACAGCTTCTTACCCTCTTTTGCGTTAGACGACTCAAATTCAGAATAAAGACTAAAGTTTATTTTTATCAATCCGACCTTAGTCTTATAAGTAACCAAGGAAGACATACTTTGAGAAGATTCAGTCACATCAGCGACATCTCCTAATTGTGAATAATACTCAAGACGTTTCTCCCAAGCTTCTTTAAAAGATTTTTCCTTAAAAATAATTTTAATATCGCTATACTCAGAAGTTTCAAGTACATATCCTTCGACGGCCTTATTCTCAAATATTCCCTTAATCTTCTCTATCATTTTTCCTTTTCTTCGAGGAATGAAGTAGTGAATTGGAAAATCAGAATAGTTCTTGATTAATTCATCCATATTCTTACCAAACAGTCCGTGGAAACCAAACGGTTTGTCGTATACTCCATAATCTTCTTGGACACTAAATTTCATTCCCAAATCCACTGGAGCAAATACAATACCTTCTTTTTCAAACAAATCCCTATACCATACGCAAAGTGCAATATCTTCTGGATGTAATTTAGGAAGCTTTCCGTTACTCGCCAGCCTTGCAGATGTTTCTAAAAATTTTTTACTTCTTAAACAAAAGCCACCATTACCCACTGTCCAAAAACCTTTTTTCCATGAACAAGGTGCACCAATATAGTCATACATTAAAAACTCTGGAGTCCAACTCTCAGGATTTAAGATAAAGCCATCATATTGAACAAGGAGTACATAGTCGGTCTCTACATATTTATGAAGTTCTTGTATGCAAAAACTGGAAAAATCTTCTACTGATCCAATATGAGATATTTTTGTAAGTCGCTTGTCTTTTGTTGATAATGAGGTAAGAAGTTTTATTGCCCCAAACTCAATTCCTTTTTCTGAAACATTCATCGCAGCCTGGAGTCGTTCAACATTAACACAATCAATTCCGAGAAGAGTTACTTGAGGAAGTTCCAGTTTCATTATTTTTAATTATATAGCTTTTCTATCGAATCTGTAACTATGCAGACTAACCGAATTATTACCTTGTAATGATAATGGGGATAAGTACAATATTTTCATTGAATTTATTGTATAATATTTCTCTTCGGTCTTCCTGGCATACGAGTAGTGTTTTCCATTCGATACTTTTTAATCATTCTACTAACCCATTTTTCACTACCATACGGCATTCCTTTATTTACAGAGTATCTTACTTTTTCCAATTTATCTGTATTATATATTTCACTTACAGATGAAAGATAATTGCTAGGTAGGACAGTCGGTAACTTACTTAATATTTTTCTTTGTTGTATAGTTCCTATTTCTCTTCTCCATAAACTAGACCACTTCCAGTCTTGTACATTTTTAACCAATTTCGCTCGTAATGGATTCTGCTCTACGTATCGGATGAGATCAACAAGGTGTTTATCTGTTTCTACTGGGAATGATTTGTATGTTCCTTGATAGAGGTGACCCTCACCTACACTTTCAGTTGCAACTCGTCTTTGTCGCACATGTGTAGTAGTAACCCAGCGCATAAACTCACCCATGTCTGTATCATTTTTTGGATAGAGAACCAAATGCCAATGATTTGGCATAATACAATATGAAAGAATTCTCATGCCAGTTAACTCCCTTCCTTCTTCAAGTAGACCTTCAAAATGACGATAATCAGCATCCGTATTAAATATTTTTACTCTTCCATTTGACCTGTTAATTACGTGATAAACTGTGTCACCGACTGAAACTCTGTTTTGTCTTGGCATTAGTAAATTAAACCATATATTTTCACATTATATTGTACTTATCCCCATTATCCCACAATCCCTCCACCTGGTAATTTATAGTAATCATGATTAGAAACTGGAAGAATCGCCACATTATTATTTTGGTCAAATACAACACCTCTTGCTGCTAAACGAGGTTTATATGTTTTAGCAATATCATCGGAAATATTTGCTGGATTTATTGTACGAAGTATTTTCATATTTGTTTAAAATAATCTTCCCCCTAACTGAGGATTTTCTTTATCTGGTGTTATTAATATAACCCTACCTTCACCATCTGGCACACCAAGCGTTAACACTTCTGATTCAAATGGACCTATCTTTCTCGGTGGAAAATTAACCACTCCCATGACCAGCTTTCCAATAAGTTCTTCTTTTGAATACAGAGCGACAATTTGTACTGATGAATTTTTGATTCCAATTTCTACGCCAAAATCAACTTTCAATTTATATGCAGGTTTTTTAGCCTCAGGAAAATCACTTACTTCTAATATTTTACCGACTCTTATATCTAGTTTTTGAAAGTCTTCTATTGTCGACATAGTTTTATATAGATTCTAACGGATAAATATCAAGAGCCACTTCTTCGTATGGGTGAACGGCTTTGATAGCTTTAATAACTTCTTGTAATTTAGTTCTTTCTACTACTGTTTCAATTCTTTCTTCGGGAACTTCCTCAAGTTTTCCAACTTCACCTATATGTGGATTAGCACCCCCTTCGGGTATAAACCTACCAGTTCCTTTTGTAGAAAATGTGCAATTAGAATAGTTACCAAGCTTTCCAGACCCAGCTTTCCCCATAGCTTCACGCACAACATCGGTATGAGTTTCTGGAACAAATACAACAAGTTTTACATTTTTTGATTCCATATTTATTTCATCATTACATTCAAGACTTCAAGACATTGTGGCAATTGTGTCCAACCAGCAGAACCATTTAAGTGTCCGCCATTTTCTACAATTATAAGATTTGAGTTTAATTCTTTAGATAAGGTCTTGGCATTATCTAATGGAACATTCGGATCGTTATCTCCATGGATGATGCTGAAACTTTTGCACTTAGACTTAATACTTTCAAAGTCAAAAGGTGTTTCTAAAAAGCTATCAATTTTTCTATTATTATTCTTTTCAGAAGGTCCAGAAACTATAACAACCCCCTTGATTGAGTTTGCTTGTGAATTTTCTAGATAATGCAAAATTGCTGGCACTCCCAGAGAATGACCTATGAGATATATGTCGTCATTTTTATTCACCTCTACATATCTTGATATTTCTTCAACCCATTCGTTACAGATTGGCTCATCTGGTTTTGGCATCGATAAAGCACAAGCATAGATATCCTGTTTTTCAAGTTCAGCCATAAGCCAAGGTCTCCATCCACCGTTTGGACTTCCTTGGAAACCATGAATGATAAATACTTTTTTCATAATTCACATTCTAACAAAAAATCACCGATTTGTATCGGTGATTTTTTTGTCTTGAATACTGCTCTCAGCAGGTATGCCATGGCGGAATAGTTGGCTATGCCTGTCAGTCACCTGACTTAGCATAAGCTGGCTGACTGACTCAGTCTGGAACCCCACTTAGTGAGGCCGTTGAGGGGTTCTTTGAGTAATTCCAGTATACCAAAACAATGGGTCTCAGTCAGGTCTCAGTAGACACGATAGACACCATAAAAAGAGCTAGGCGACAAACCACTTATATTGCGGTTTATTCTCTATAAACCAAATAAATACACCTAGTTCATATCCATATTCTCCGCCAATATTTTTTGGCCTAGTTAATGCCTTCAATTTTGCTTCATCAAATAGGCACTCTTTATGCTTTTTCACTTCAATAACGACAAGGTTTCTTTCATCATTTCCTCGTGAATGTATAACAATATCTGGTCTAAAACTTTTCTCTGGTATTTCATAGAGATTTCTGGCTACAATCTTTTTACATGAACCACAACCACAAGTTTTAAGTAACTCTGGGTCTAGGTCATGTAGATTTATTTCCTTAGGTTTATTCAGGTGTTTATTATATTCACAGTCAATGCTTAACTTTTCTGATTCAAAAATACTTTCAAGATAGACTCCAATCCTATGACTAATAGCTTGTTCATGAGCAGATAAGTCTAGTAGTTCTATGTCATTATTTATAAAACACTCTACAGCTTTTATAATTTTATCTTGCATAATTTATCCATTAAAAGCCCAATTGTTTTCACACTCTTCTTGCGTAGGGGTCTTTATTGCATATTTTTCGCCTTTAATTCCTATACGGAAAAGGCGCATAGGTGTATCATACTTTACTTTTTTACCTTCCTTCCTTTTCTCGTCAATCCAAAGCTGATGTTCTTCTTTAACATAACGAGCGACTATTTTACTTGGAACAACATAAAACCTAACAAGGTGTGTTTGCTTAGAAATATTTACAAAGCAATAAAAGAGAGATGGTGTGTCTATGGTTTCCTGCTTTTCATTCATCATCCAATCACTAATAAATTTACCGTGAATTTTAGAAACGGCGGGTTTCTTCTTGTCATTTATGTAGTTAGTTTTCACTTCAAGCTGGTATAATTTTCCATTTCTTGGATCAGAAACTAAAATATCTACACTTTTTGTGTGACCCAAAGTAATATTAGCGTCATACCCTCGTAAGGCAAGTTGAGATAAAACTGCAAATTCTCCAGCAATTGAAACAGAGTTTTTATTTATATTATTCATATTATTTCTTTAAGAAGTAAGTATAAGGCTTTTCTTCAACTTTACCGTTTGAGTCAACTAAAAATACTTTGAGTTTCAATAACTTCCAACCAAATTTCATATCCTTTATTTTATTCTTAAAAACCTTTTCCCAGACCTTCGGTATTCCGATACCGTAAAATCGTGCTTTATTTGGTTGATTACCCTCAATATCCATTCTAGTCACTATCTGACCTAGGATAGTCCAGAATGCGTTATGTGAAGCTGGTACTGGGTGTGAAGTACTTTCTCCCTTAACTTCTATACGATAAGTTTTTCTCCAAGTAGAGTGGCTAGCATATATATCAACACCGTGCTCACTTCTTTTTTTGAGTTCTTTTTCAATCTTCCAACCCTTTTTAATAAGGTAGTTTCTTATTTGTTCTTCAACTTTTGATTCAATAAGTGTCATAAATTTTTATAATTCGTTTAAATGTTTCCAGATTTTATACATAGCATATGTATCCAAACCACAGTAAACCTTCAAGTCTTCTGCTATTTGCTTTGCCTCAGCAGATGATGTTGTTGGTGATACCATTTTCCACCAGGCATCAGACGCCTGTCCTCCGTCATGTATATTTAAAATATCATATCTTAATTCGGGTACAAGAGTAGGGAGTACTTTTTTAATAGATGTCCTTCCTTTAAAACCGTGGTGTATGTACAACTCAGCCTTGAATATATCTTCTAGATCGTACATGGATTTATTTATCTCATCAAAAAAACTTGCGTACTCTTGTAGACGTGCTCCTATCTCACGATTTACACGCTGTTCGTAAGACTTATGCCAAGCAATAACTGTACCACCTGAAAGGATTTTATCTTTGAGCGTTTTTGCCACGCCTTGGGATGGATCAGTTAGTTTTTCATGCAAAAACTCAACATGCTCCGGTTCCTCGTTTGGATTTCGTAGTATATGTAATGAAAACTGAAACGGGATAGGTTTATATGGACCAAAACCATCAAAAACAGGTATTGCGGGCCCATATGCTTCATAATCAAAGAAGTAAAGAGGAAACTTCAACTTACTAAGTTCTTCTTGAATTTGTTCCCTATCCAAAACCGGTCTTTGTTTTTGATGCACCAAAACTTGATTTTTTTGTTTATCACTTAAACTAGAATCTTCTGGAACATCCATTATGTCAAAAATGTCTTGTTCGATTAGTTCATCAAGTCTGGTTTTGCTTATATAAGATATGTCATGAACAGAATACTCTGGTACATGAGAGTTGATGTATGAAAAAGTCGTGCAATGGTTTCTCCTAGATTTATATACACACTCGCAACTACCAGAAGGTTCTTTTTCTTGAGATAGGTACTCATGAGCCACTTTCATTTTATTTTCAATTTCTGGAAGTTTCTCTAAAACTTTTTCAGTGATATCTTCTTTTATAAATAAATCCTGTATATCCAAATCCCCATTTCTTACATATTCTTTATTTAGATGGACAACAAAATACCTTCCTAGTTTAATGCCCGCTCTATTCAGTACTGAAACCTGAAAGGCCACATCATTAATATGATCACGTTCTGCAGAATTTTCTTTCAGAGAGTTAGTTCCTTTTATTTCCAGTAAATCCCAAGCTCCGCTTTCCGGGTTATGGGACAAAACATCATTTCTTGCAATAAAACCGTCAGTGATAAAAGTTGCTTGAAAAATCGATGGTATTTTTGAAGCCATCAACCGAATAGTCTCATTGCATGCATCCTCACCCCTAGACACAACCTCAACACCATCTCTGAATAGATTCCTAGCACATGACTCAACCTCATTACCTTGTTCCATTAGGTGCTTCTCAAACTCAGATAATTCATACTTTTCAAATAATTCTGGCTTGTGAATTTTAAGCCAAGAATTCTTTGGGCAATATAGGAAACTGAGAAATGTCGTTTTTGAAATATTGGACATGATTATATAGAGTCCAAAAGATCCTCTAATTTAGAACGAAATTTATTATCAAATATTCTTCTATCACAAAAATATTCCACAAATTCAGCGTAACTGTTGGGGCTTAGAAAATGAAAAAAATATTTTTGTTTAATCTTGCCCTTCTTTAATTCTGCATTAAGGTCCTCAAAATGTTGTTTGGCCCAACGATACTTTGCCTTATTTTCATCGGAATCATCTCCATCAGCTTTAATCTCAATTACAACAATATTATCACCAAACTTTAGAAAAAAATCTGGATTAAAGCCACTTTGTACCGAATGCG
>JBAQWP010000012.1:0-2160 GCA_049298975.1 Minisyncoccia bacterium | reverse complement strand
AAGGGTACTAATCAAAGCTCTGAACGCGGTTTTCACTGCTTCAAACCGTGGTCAGGATATAACCGAGGTTAATGCTCTTTTTGAACACAAAACAAAAGAACAAGAGTACAGTGATGATCTTTTTGTGGCGCATAGCTCAGCGCTGTACGCTTCACAGGTAATTACTTCTTTCGGATTTAGGTCAAAACCTTACGAAAGAATTCTTACTGATAATAAAGGGAAAAAAATAATATCAACTGACGGAAGAGTTATAAAGGAGGTGTATATTACTATATCTGAAATATCCCAAGCCAGCATAGATACAAACAGGTCCGTTAGATCAAGGTGGAGAGAGGAACTTGATCTTTTACCGCCAGAGTTGAAAAAAGTCTCGAAGAAAAAGAAGGTAGTCGACCCAACGAAGTGATTCTTCTGGGTTATAGGGTCCGGCAAGCATAAGCGAGCCGGCCCTGAATTTTTGTAAAAATTATGATAATATCTAAAAACTGCCGGGGTGATGGAATTGGTAGTCATGCAGCACTCAAAATGCTGTGTCGAAAGACGTGGGAGTTCAAGTCTCCCCCCCGGCACTACAAACAAACGAGCTCTATACAAAGTATAGGCGAGTATTGTTTTGAGCCGGGAGGGGAGACTTGAAGGCCGCAGACGCGAAGCCGATTTCAGCAGAAATCGTTGTCGAGGCGGGGTAGCGGAATTTTACGAACGACGGTGAGTAAAATATCTGTGACCAAGTCTATATTTAGCGTGAAATTATCCCTAACCTAGTTTCCCCCGGCACATCTAATAATTCTAAAACCCATTGATCAGTTTAATATCTGCACCAATACTATTTAGCCTTTTTGCTATGTCTTCATAGCCTCGATTTATAGAGTAAACATTCCTAAGTACTGATTCACCTTTTGCGCCGAGCATAGAAACTAGAATAATCATTGCTGGTCTCAGTGCTGGTGGGCAGACCACTACATTTCCTTTCAGATCGACAGGACCATTAACAAATACTCTGTGTTGGTCTGCGAGCACAATATTTGCTCCAAGACGATTTATTTCTGTAAAGTAGATCGCTCGATTTTCCCACATCCAATCATGTATTAAGGTTGACCCTTTAGCTTTGCAAGAAATCGGCACAAAGAATGGTAGGTTGTCTGAATTTATCCCAGGATAGGCAGAAGCGTGGATTTTGTCAGAGAGGGCAGACAGCTTGGAGGGATATAGAGTGAGGTCACAGAGAACCGTTCTGCCATTTTTTGAATAATACTTTTTAGACTTTTTATATTTAAGTCCCATCTTTTCAAGTTTAAGGAGTTCAAGTGATAGAAAATCGATTGGGCATCTAGTTATTGTCAGCTCAGAGTTCGTAACAATACTACTTGCGATAAACATCATGGATTCGGTAGGGTCTTCACTGTTCCAGTACTCGATATTTTTATTTATTTCTTTTATTCCATGAACCACGAGAGTACTAGTACCTATACCTTCAATTTTTACTCCACATTTTTCTAAAAAGAAACAAACTTCTTGGACTTGATAATTTGGTGGAGTAAATAGGAGAGTTGTTTTCCCTGGAATGAGCGCGCTAGCAATTAGTAGATTCTCAGTTGCTGTGTCGGAAGCCTCATACATTACCACCTCCGCTGGTTTTAGTTTATTGTGACTTACTTCATAACAGTTTTCTTTGGTAGAAATTTTTATACCAAGAGACTCGAGCCCGTATCTATGGGCGGCAATAGTTCTCTGACCCATTTTGCATCCTCCAGCGTGGGGGATTTTGAAAAACTTTTCTCTGTGGGCAATGGATCCGATCATCATAAGTATTGAGCGAATTCTACTTGAAGCTTTCTTGTCGATGTTATCCATTCGGAGCTTCTTTGGTGGAGTTATTCTAACTGTGTTTCTTTGGTTGCTGTTGTCTTGCCATTCTACTTTCACTCCAATACTCTCAAAAATTTCTACAATTCTGGCTATTTCCTCAATGCGTGGGATTCCGTGCAGGGTAGTTGTCTTCTTATTCAATAGAGAGGCACAAAAAAGCCCAAGAGCTCCGTTTTTTGAAGTATTGGTTATTATCTTTCCTGAGAGCTTTTTTCCACCCACAATTCTAAAATCGTCGGTGCCGTTTTCGATTTTTATTAGTGGTTTCTCTAAAATATTTCCAATTTTTGA
>JBAQWP010000011.1:0-5828 GCA_049298975.1 Minisyncoccia bacterium | reverse complement strand
AAGGGTAGATGTCCAATCGTGACTCTAGACATTACTGGTTTAGACCAGACCGAAGTTTATACACTGATTTCAGATTTAATTAGTGATGTGTTTACAGGATCATTTATTTCTAAGAATTGTAGCGACAAAGATTGTCAGTATTGCAGACACAAAGATATTCTACTTAAATAAAAAAAGGGCCTCTCGGCCCTTTTTTTATTTATTTAGGATTGCGTCGATAATACTCTTTAGACTCTCGTATGGCTGGGCACCAGGAACATTAGTTTTCGTTCCGTCTTTGGTGATGATTATTGAGTTTGGAGTTCCTTGTCCTCCTGCGCCTATTGCGTCTTGATAATCAGCTTCAACCTTTGCTGCAAATTTTCCAGAGGAAAGACAAGCGTTAAATGCTTTCACGTCTAGACCAATTGCTTTTGCAAACTCAGGTAGCTTAGCAAGATCAAGTGAGTTGTTTGACTGAGTTGTATCGTACAAGAGGTTTATGTACTCCCAGAATTTTGCTGGACCGCCAAGGTCGTTAGCACATTCAGTAGCCTCTGCTTCTTTTCTAGCCTTTGAGTGTAGACTGTCTATTGGGAAGTGTCTGTACACCCAAGCTACTTTCCCGTCCTTTCCGTAGTCATTCATTACTCTTCTTAGAGTATTATGGAATTGTTTACAAAATGGGCATTCGGTATCTGAGTATTCAACAATAATAACTTCTGCAGATGGATTACCAAGTATATGGTCCTCTGCAGTAACAGGTCTCATTTTTACAACTGAGCCTTCAGCAACTTTCTGAACAGTATCTATAACTGCTTCCTGAGTTTTTACCTTAAGGTTTGAATAATATAAGGCTCCAGCCATTATCGCACCGGCGATAACTATTGAAAGCGGGATAGCGTACACCTCCATTGCAGATTTTTTTTGCTTTTGATCATCCATACTTTTATTTATATTTATTTACTAAGTTGGTACAATTGTACTATATGACCTATATTACAGCAATCATCCTCGGAATAGTGGAGGGAGCAACGGAATTTATACCAGTTTCTTCATCTGGACACTTGATTATTGTCAGACAAATACTTGGCGAAAATGTAACTGGGGGGTTGGCCTTTGATGCGATTTTACAGTTTGCTGCTGTTTTTGCATTAATAGTATATTTTAGAAGGGAGGTTTGGGAGCTTGTTCAAACATTCTGGGACTTGGTAACTCACAAGAATATATCCGAAAAGGATAAAACCCTTTTTTGGGCAATTTTGCTTGGAACCATACCTGCAATTGTTTTTGGACTACTTTTGGAGAGCCAGATGGATACAATATTCAGAAATGTAAAATTAGTCAGTGGCACACTAATTTTAGGAAGTTTACTGTTCTGGATTGCGGATAGAGTGTCAATAGTTTTTGAGGGCAGGCACAAGGCGCTAAACTTATGGCGGGGTGTTTTGGTTGGATTTTTTCAGTGTCTAGCACTTGTTCCAGGAGTCTCTAGATCTGGAGCAACTATCTCTGGAGGATTAATCCTTGGACTCCAAAAAGATGAGGCTATAAAGTTTAGCTTTTTACTGTCGATACCTATTCTGCTTGGCTCTGGACTTAAGAAAATGATCGAAGTAAGGCATGATATCCTGAGTTCAGATTTTGGCATTCAGCTGTTACTTGGTTCACTAACTGCATTTGTAGTGGGGTACTTGTCTATAAAGTTTCTAATTACTTACCTTAAAAACCACAATTTGAATGTATTTATTTGGTATAGGGTAGCTTTAGCCCTCTTAATTTTGATAAGTTTTTAAAACTCTTTCTCACCCACAACTTTTTTCATCACCAGAATATTTTGCTGGTGCAAAATTTCTTGCCACTCGCGCTTCACGCACTCCGTAGATGATGAATAAAGTTATGGGTTCAACGAGTTTAAAAACTACTTATTTATCATATATTTTTGACCTAGTTTCAAATTGTGTCTGAAATTATTCTTATTTTAAGCCATATTTTTGATGATGGAAAAAGAATTTTGATTTCGACATAAAAATGCTTGACAAATACAATAGTAGTGCTATACTACCAAAGTAAGTTCATTTCACGTATTTCATCGTCACAGCACCGAAAAGGAGCCAACATGCGACTGCACGGACCGCCGACCGCCACGCCTGAGGATTCTTACTACGAGACCATGACCGCCGGCGCGACGCTCGATCACCTGTTCTCCTGAACCGCGGCCCCGTCCTCGAGGCCCCCTTTGCGGACTAAGGTCCGCAGACTAGGAGTCATCAAATGACGACGAGTGGAGGTTCTCCCGGCTAGGTATACTGGCGGGGGACGAAAGGGGGGAACACGATGTTCCCCCCTTATATATTTCACGGACAGAGGTTCGTGTTTTTTTGTATTTAAAATTTTTACATTATTACCAAATAAAGACCTTCAAATTCGGATGTAATTCGCGAAGCGAATGAGTATTGCGACTAAGCTGTACAAATAGTACTGCGCATGGAGCAAACGGAATGAGCGACAAACAAGTACGCCGAATTTGGAGGTCGCTAGAAGAGCGACTGGGTTTTTACTTCGTCTACAGGCTCCCAATGCTTAGTATCCAGCTTTACTTCTTTTATAAAGGGCCCTTCTTTGTAAAGCAGCTTTTTATTTTTTATAGCGAAGTCAAAAACATCTTTGGTTATTTTTACATCATCTAGACAGTACTTACGTATTTCATCTATCTTGCCTTCGCGCCACCATTTTACTGCATCAAAACCATCACCACTTTTATTTATACCAAATGTTCCAGAAGCTATTTTATCTAACTTGAGCCATCTACCAGAGACCTGCTTAACTTCTTTGAAAATATCTGTGTGTCTTTGGCTACTTAGATCGCCGAGGCCAGCTTTCTTGTAGTACTTGTTTAAAAGAGGTATGTCAAAATAAAGTCCGTTGAATGTAATAAGTAACTCAGCTTTTTGAAAGTATGGCCACATGTCGGCAAATTCTTCCTGACTAAAGCTTAAATACTTTCCAGATTCATAGTCGTAAAGTCCGACAATAGAAATATCTAGATCTTCTGGGTTTCTAGTGCCGACATCCTGAAAAATATTTTTAGTTTCTATATCGAAGACTAATTTGCGCATATTAATAAATTAACCTAATTAACCTAATTAGTCTAATATCTAAAAAATTCTTAGGAATTAGAAATTAGGAATTAGAAATTGCCTTAGCTAGCTCTTCCACCTTCAGACTCTTTTCTTCACCTGAGATCATATTCTTGAGTTTGTATATGCCAGATTTTACTTCATCTTCACCAACGCAAATAGTAAATGGAATTCCTTTTTTGTTCGCGAGTTTCATTTGGTCGCCTAGTTTTTTGTCTGAAATATCCACTTCGACATTTACACCATCTGCCCTGAGCTTATCTGCAAGTACTGTTGCGTCTGGTACAAATTCATTTTTAACGGTACAAATGTAAACTTGAGTCTCGGGTGTAGGGTTAGGAAGCAATTTATGAGTCTCCAGGAAATCCCTAGTTGTAACATCACCTACTCCAAAACCAACAGAAGGAATTTTTTTCGCCTCAAAAATATCTAACAAGTCGTCGTATCTACCACCACCGAAAATTGAGCGCAAGTTCTCATCACTTGTATCAAAAACTTCAAAAACAAATCCAGTGTAGTAGTCAAAACCTCGCATTAAGTACGGATCGAACTCGACATTTTTAATTCCCAATTTATCTAGTTTCTCAAGAGTTGTAACTAGTTCTTTTACGCCTTCACTAGTTTCACCAAGTGAGGATAGAAGTCTATCGTTTGCTTCTAAAAGTCTCAAAAACTCTTGGGCTCTTTCGCCTAAGATTTCGGACACAGCGACCTCAAAGGAAGTGGAATCAATCTTGTCTTTCTTATCTATTATTTTAGATAATTTGTAGGACTTGTCTTCGTCTAGGTCAAACTGCTTGTAGAGTGAGTTGATAATTTTTCTATTGTTTATTTTTATTACAAAGTCGTCCTCTTTTGCGCCAAACTTAACAAGTATTCTATAAGCAACAGAAATTATCTCAGCATCAGCATTTGTTCCGGATATTCCAAAAAGATCAACATTTAATTGCCAATGCTCCCGCAGTCTGCCTTTCTGGGGCTTCTCGTATCTGAATAGGTTTGGTATCGAGAACCAACGCAAAGGGAAAGAAAGTTCACGCTCCTTGGCAGCAACCATTCTAGCTACTGTTGGGGTCATCTCGGGTCTTAGGGTTACTTCTCGATCTCCTCGGTCTTTAAATGTGTAAGTCTGCTCGTTTACTATTTCCTCACCGGACTTCTGTTTGTATAATTCAGAAGACTCTAAAATAGATGCGTTATACTCTTCATAACCGAAACTTCTTACAGTTTTCTTCCAAACATTGAAAATATAATTTTGTATAACTTGGTCTTCAGGATAAAAATCTCGAACACCTTTGTAGCTTTCGGTGCTTAGCTTTGTATTTTCAGTCATATTGGTATAGTCTATCAAAATAAATGAAAAAAAACAGGACAATAAAACAGGGAGTATATTTGGTTTATAAAGAGATTGGTGAAACTCCTCTTGAGAGTATAAATAAATTCAGGAAAGAGGGTATGAAGGAGAACCCAGAGCTTGATTTTTTACCCATTACTTACGCCGGCAGACTAGATCCAATGGCAGAAGGAGTTTTGATTTTACTCTCTGGAGAAGAAACAAAAAATAAAGAAAAATATTTGGGTCTAACAAAGACATATGAGTTTGAAATATTGTGGGGTGCAGAAACGGACACACTAGACTTGTTGGGTTTGGTTTTGGAAAGTGTCTCAGAAAATGTTCAGCCTAACGTTGAGAGAATTGAAGATTATTTAAGAAAGTCAGTCGGTAAGTTTGAGCAAATGTATCCTGCCTACTCGTCTCGACCTGTTGGAGGTAAGCCACTTTTTGAATGGGCTAGAGAGGGAAAGATTGGAGGACTTGAGATTCCTAAACATGAGGTAGAAATTTTTGAATCAAAGTACTTGGGAAGAAGAGAGATAGCCCCTGATGATCTTCTAAAGGAAATTTTCTCAAAAA
The DNA here is from genome assembly GCA_049298975.1 of Minisyncoccia bacterium. GTDB lineage: Bacteria > Patescibacteriota > Minisyncoccia > Phycocordibacterales > DATDWN01 > C7867-006. The sequence continues at coordinate 794 of JBAQWP010000011.1, read as the reverse complement.
TTAATTTAGTAAATGGTGACTTCCGGCAAGAAGAAATAAAAAAAAGTTGGGATAGTTTTTTTGCTGGTAGAAAAAGTAACTTTGTAGTGGATAAAATACAATTGCGTGTCTCTGGGGGTTTTTATGTGAGACAATTTGTCTCTGATTTAGGCAAAGTGTGTGATGTCCCAGCAGTCACCCTAAACATCAAGAGAAATGCAGTAGGGGATTATGCTATTGCAAAATAATGAATGAAGAGTTAGATTATTTTTAGAGGAATGTCCCTCTGACAGGATAGGAGAGTGTATGCGAGACCACAGCGCGCCGATTCTTCCGTCAATCTTTTTCTCCGACATGATTGCGTTCCAGCTTCGTAGACAGGAACGAAATCTTCCAGATAAGATCGCAAAGCGTCGCGGTCGAGATGGAAGTGTCATTGAAAAAGTAGTTGAGAGGAAAAGGCCTGAGCTGTGCAAGTGGTCAGAACTTATGGCCTTGGTGAAGCTCCTGTTTCTTCCCGGTACTTACCAGAGGAACAAAGCAGTTTCCTACATGAAGCGTTTCATGCCTTCAAAGTCGAGGGAGTTGAGTCGATACAGAAATCAAAGAAGACTTCGAGCTGGCGTTGCAATCAGACACTAACTAAACGCTCGGATTCAACCCGGTTGCACATTGTTGCAACCGGGCGTTCCATTCACAGGGAACCCCGCCCGACTCCCTTCTTCCCTGGTGAGGGCGGGGTTGAATGTGCAGAAGCCTAGCATGGTAATCCGTGCTAGGCTTTAAACATGAGAATCAGAAGCTTAAACCACTCA
>JBAQWP010000010.1:0-3417 GCA_049298975.1 Minisyncoccia bacterium | reverse complement strand
TATTATAAAACCGCGGAGATTACTCCCTTATGGTTTTATTTCCCAAACTCGATCAATAACCCATTTATCAACAGGTTTTTTGAGTATAGCGACATTATCAAATTTCATTTTAAAATTCGGTTGCTCGGTGGTTTTGAGATAATTCCATATCTGATCATAATCAAAAGGTTTTAGAGCGCCAAACGCTACAGTGGCATGAAAGTCACTGCCATTATCAAATTCATCAAATGTCATTTCTTTAATTTCGCGTAGGGCGTTCATCAGCTCAAGCATTGCTTGTGACATTTCGAGCGAAGGAATAACATCAACATAAATTACATCCTTTCCAAAATTTCCAAATCCAGTAAGACTGTAATCACTTTGTTTTTGCGAACTCGCAAAAACATCAAGGCATTTATAAAGCGTGTCCATTCCATTTTCGTCCATCTCAAACCAACGCTTTAGCGTTAGGTGGGGTGGAATCCTATCGTGAAGCGGAAAAGTATCAAATTTTAGAGTTAAATCTTTTGTGATATTTTCGTGAGCTTTCCCAGCTTCACCTCTGATTAAATGTGCAATGATATGTCTCATAAATTTATTTCATTTATCAATGTTCTGTATGTAGCCATAGACTTCTCCGATTTCATTCTGTCCTCGCCTCCTTTCCAATAATTTTGAACGATATCAATAAAGCCTGAGATTAGTGCATTACTAACAAGTCGTGCATATGAAAGTTTATTTCCAGAAATTTCTTCGTAGGAAGAGACAATGTATTTAAAGTAATCTGGATAGTCCCTAATGTAGCGAGAAAATTCTTTGGCAGTTTCACCATACTCTGAATCTCCAAAATCAATAACTCCCGAAATTTCTTTATCTTTAATGATGACATTTTCATGATGACCGTCATTATGTAGGAATTGAAACACTACTTTATCTGCTGTTCCGTCAAATATCTTTTTGGCTTCTTTCACAAGATAGTTAAAATCTGCGGGCACATTTGGGTCAGCAATTAACATCTTATAATCCTTACCAACTTGCGGATGTGGTTCGATTGAATCATTCATATCAATACCGCTCGCTTCACACATTTCTTTTGTTAAGTTTTTACCGATCTCGGCATGAAAACGACCGAGTGAACGACAAATATTAATTCTTTCATCCTCTGACAGCGAACCCCATGCTCCACGCATTAATTCACCTTCGATATACTCATAACCGTAAAGCTTCGGATTTTCTGATACAAAAACCACTTTAGGTACCGGAGTAGAGAGGTTTGTGGCATATAGTTTTTGGAGAAGATTACCCTCTACAAATAAGTCATTTTGATCTTCGGTTTCCTTGCGCTCTCTTTCTTGCTTAACAATGTATTTGCCGCCGCCTTCGGTCTCAACGTAGTACGCGTAATTACAATCACCCTTTCCTTTGAGAACAAACTTTGTAATTTCTTTACCTAAAAGCTCTTGAACTTGAAGCTTTAACTCATCTTGTTTGATCGAGGTGTTTACAAGTATTTCTATCACTTTGTCCATGCTTTTATGTTCGGACCATAGTTTAATTATTTCAGTACGCATTTCTTGGTGTTGAGGATAACCAGTATCTTGTTTTCCATTCATGAGGTCAGAAAACTCAAGATTAAGTAGTTCCGTTAAAGATTCCTTGATATCGTTATATGCCAATTTCGAAAGCCCTTCGTCCAATAATTTTTTACCAAAAGCGTGCCAAGTGTAGAAATGCAAAAGTTCGTGCATTATCGTATTGCTGGAAAATTCCGAGCCGATTTTGACGAAAAAGTAGTTTCCTTCAATGTTGTAGGTGCAACGCTCATTGTGGGTCAAATAGACAGTGATTATTGGCACAGGATAAGAAATTCCAAATATTTTTTCTACTCGTTCAATAAAAATCGACTCGACCATTTTCCACCTTTCTTCAGTGGCGACAATTTCTTTGTTCGCGTCAAAACCGTTTATTTTGTCTTTTTCCCCTATGAACGCCTTGACCTTTTCCGCTTTAAAATTGTCGCCGTATTTTTCGGAAAACGAAATTTGAAACTTTGTCGGTTTCTTACTATTCGTCGCGTTCGTTCCCTTTATAAAGTTCTCGATGTCTTTTTCTAAGTCGTATGCAAAGTGTAATTTCATATATTAGTTTTTTACATTCCTCACTTCAAAATGATTCGGTATTTCAGCGAGCAACCACGCACCCAGATTATCCATGATTTCTTTAATTTTCTTTTTATCTGCCGTTGGATTGAGAGCTAAGTCTAGTACCTCTCTCATTTCAGGTTCTTTTTCAGGATAGTATTCCGCAAATGTTTCGTAGCAACGATACAAATCACGAGTATATTTTTGCGAGCGTTCCATGGTAAGCTCAAACCCTGTTCTAAGCATATCCTTTGCAAACCATATACAAGCAGACTTTATTGATTCTTCAGAATCAGCTTTCTGAAGTTTCTCCTTAAGTAGCACCGCCCTGCTTTCAAGGTTTGGAATATGGAACATCATGTTTTTACCAGGTTTCACTTTTGGCACATCAATAGGGTCTCCATAGACGCATACTGATTGATTTAAAAAAACTATATTCGTAGGGGCAATAGCAAAAGGGCGACAAATCAATTCCGCACCTTTAATAAAAGGGTACTTCTTTTCTATTTTACTTCTTGCCTCTTCTTTCCATTCTGTATCAATGGAATCTTTTGGCAAATCGATATAAGAAAATGAATCAACATCTGAAATGTTTTTGATTGCTTCTCCTTTTGCGACCGAACCTCGGATGTAAACATTCTTCAATTTCTCACCAAAATGACTTTTGTACGCCTCAACAATATCATCCACCACAGGCTTCCATTCTTCTTGAATCTTTTCGATAGACGCAGGATTTATCAAAAAACCATTTTCATCGATTTGAAAATATGATCCTTTTGGCTGTATTTCAATTTTATTCTTAATAGGCATATTTCCAATAAAATCATTTAATCAATTCCTCAATATCAACACTCAAGGCTTTAGCGATTTTGCTCACAACAAAAACCGAAGGTTTTTTGATAACCCCTGTTTCAACCTTTGTTAGTGTTGTGTAGGGAACATTCGCTTTACGAGCAAAATCATCTTGAGAAAGACCTAATTTAGTGCGTAGTTTCTTGATTTTTTGTCCTAGTGAATTACTTTCCATATATTGATAACATAATACTGTTGCTTGTTTTTGCTTGCAGTATTATAATATCAAATATGAGAGCATTTTTCAATTTCGTAGCCCGCCAGAATTTCGCCAAAACAAAAAGTCGAAGCCCGCGCGGATTCCTCCCCAGACCCCTCCTCCGCGCGGGCGAGTCCATCACCCCGCCTCCTTTGCCCCAGACATATTGTGGCGGGGTGCAGTTCAGATTTCTTCGTCAGGATTGGTTTCAAAAAAGGTTCGAATTTTGTACAATGAATACCGCAG
>JBAQWP010000009.1:0-2335 GCA_049298975.1 Minisyncoccia bacterium | reverse complement strand
AGTGGTCTTTCTGGTTGTATGTTTTCTGAAATGATAAAAATTGGTGATTCACTTGGTTTGGCATTAAACCTTGAAGAAGACTCACTCGGGGTGGTGATTTTGGGTGGTTATAGTCACATAAGAGAGGGGGATATTGCTATTAGGACTGGAAAGGTACTATCTGTGGGTGTTTCAGAGGAAGTTTTAGGGCGTGTTGTGGATCCGCTAGTTTTACCCCTTGACGGCAAAAATAAAATCAAGATTGTAAAAGAAATGGAGGTTGAAAAAGTGGCATCTGGAGTCATGGATAGAAAATCTGTTGATGTTCCACTCCAAACAGGAATTAAGGTTATTGATTGTTTGGTTCCTATTGGTCGAGGACAAAGGGAATTAATAATTGGTGACAGACAAACAGGAAAGACTTCACTTGCTATTGATACGGTAGTTAACCAGAAGGACAAGGGAGTAATTTGCATATATGTTGCCATTGGACAAAAAAAGTCAAAAGTAATGCGTGTAGTTCAAGAGTTAGCAAGGAGGGGAGCCATGGAGTACACTACAGTTGTTTTTGCGGGTGCTTCTGACAGTCCCTCACTACTTTACCTGGCCCCATATACTGGAGTCTCAATCGCAGAGTATTTTATGGAGCAAGGCAAGGACGTTTTAGTGGTTTATGATGATCTTTCTAAACACGCTAATGCTTATAGAGAGATTTCACTTTTACTTAGAAGACCTCCTGGACGAGAAGCATATCCTGGTGACGTTTTCTATCTACATTCTAGATTACTCGAAAGAGCTTGCAGGAGAAACGAGGAATCTGGTGGTGGTTCAATCACAGCATTACCAATTATCGAAACTCAAGGCGGTGATATTTCAGCGTATATTCCAACAAATGTTATTTCAATTACTGACGGACAAATTTTTCTAGAATCATCTTTATTTAATAAAGGCGTAAGACCAGCAATAAACGTAGGACTTTCAGTTTCTAGAGTTGGAGGTTCTGCCCAGATTGCATCAATGAAAAAGAATGCGGGGCCAATGAAACTTTCCTTGGCACAGTTTAGGGAGCTTGAAAGTTTTTCTCAATTTGATTCTGACTTAGATACAAACACTAGACAGGTTCTGGATAGGGGCAGAAGAACCATAGAAGTCTTGAAACAAGATTTATGGAGTCCATTACCCGTTTCTCTACAAATAGCTTCGATTTTCTCAGTAAATAATGGTTTTTTTGATGTGGTCCCGATTGGCAAAATCAGAGAAGTGGAGTTGAAACTCCATGAGTATCTCAAACTAACGTCTGAGGATCTGTTAAAGAAGATGGAGAGAACTTGGGATGATGAAGTTAAGAATGAAATATTAACCAAGTTGGCAGATTTTAAACAAACAATACAGATATGACTACGCAGATAAAATCTATTAAACACAGGATACAATCTATCAGTAATATTAAAAAAATTACTCATACTATGGAACTGGTTTCTGTTTCTAAAATGAGAAAGGCTGTTAGGTTAGCTCTCGCCTCCCGCGAGTATGCAAAATACGCGATTGAAATATTAAAAACTCTTATTGAGGAGAGAAATATATCTCACCCATTGTTTGAGTCTCAAACAGGAGAAAAAACACTTATGGTGATTTTTTCGTCCAATAAGGGGCTTAGTGGTTCCTATAATAGTGCTATCATGAAGGCGGTTGGAGCATATATAAATCTTTTTCCTACTGAACATGACGTGTTGGTAATAGGTAAGTATGCAGAAAGAACTGCTAAAAAATATAAATTTAACATTGTAAGTAGATTTCATGAATTCGGCGATGACATTTCCTTATCGCAGATAAAAGTAATTAGAAAGTTCATTATCACAGAGTACTTAGAATCAAAAAAATATAAAAACGTTGTTGTTGCGTATACTGAGTTTGAAAGTCAGATGAAATACATTCCAGTCGTTAAAGAAGTATTGCCTATTAGTCAGAACATTATGAGAAATATTACAAATCACATGGAAAGTGAAAAGGACTATTTTACTCCGAATAAAGAAGGTATGGCACAATATATTTTTGAGCCTGGAGAACAAAGGGTTATGGATAAGGTGTTACCAAACTTTATTTCAGCATTACTTTTTCAGATGGCATTGGAGTCGAATGCTTCCGAGCATAGCTCGAGAATGTTTGCCATGAAAAATGCTACTGAAAATGCCGAAGAACTAGTCGATCATTTGACTCTTGAATACAATCGGGCAAGACAGTCGAATATTACTCAGGAGGTCGCGGAAATAATTGCTGGGGCAGAGGCATTACAAACAAATTAATTAAAATTATGAAGAAGGGATATATAACACAAGTAATAGGTCCAGTAGTAGAT
>JBAQWP010000008.1:0-3389 GCA_049298975.1 Minisyncoccia bacterium | reverse complement strand
GTACAAAGAATTCTTGAGAAAGAGTATGGTTAATGCTCTTTCTGTATCTAAACCAGATACTCATATCTTCTATTGGTCAGATCAAGTCTACATTGGATTCGTGCAGGACTTATATCGTGAACTTGGTATTGAAAACAAACGAGTCTGTTTGTGGGTTAAGAACTCACAGAACCCAGTACCAAGTGTGGCATTCAATAAATGCTATGAACCCTGTACATATGGAGTACGAGGCAGACCTTTCATTACCAAAAACATTCAAAATCTCAATGAGGTAATGAACAAGGAAATCACAACTGGAAACAATCTTCTAACGGAAGCTTTAGATCATTTAGATTTGTGGTTTGTAAAACGATTGTCAGGTAAAGAGTACGAGCATGCAACAAGTAAACCGCCTAAGCTCCACGAGAAAGCGATTAGACGTTGTACTAAACCAGGAGACATCATCCTCGACTCATTTGCTGGGTCGTCCAGTACCATGATATGTGCGGAACAGTTAAAGCGAAGAGTGTATGCAATTGAACTTGAACCTAGGTTTTGTGATTTAGCCATCAAGCGATACGAACTTTTAACAGGAAAGAAAGCTAAGATAATTCACAAACATGAAGAAGAATAAAATCAAAGATTCTTTCCTTGAACAGTTAAGGAAAATCCCCATAGTACAAGTGGCTTGTGAGAAAACAAATATATCTAGAAATAGTATTTACCGTTGGCGTAAAGAAGATGCAAAGTTTCTAGAAGAAATGGAACTTGCCCTGTCAGAAGGTGAAGCCTTAGTTAATGACATGAGTGAGAATCAACTTCTATCCCTAATTAAAGATAGGAACTGGAATGCTATCAGTTTTTGGTTAAGACATAGGAATCCTAAATTCAGAGAAAAGGTCGAAGCAACAGTAAAACTGGAAAACCAGAACACGACACTTTCTCCAGAACAAGAAGCTTTGTTAAAGAAAGCTCTGCTTTTGGCTATGCCCCAACAAAACTATGACCAACCTAGATCATGATGAGGAGAAGATAATAGAGAGAATGATGAAGGATAAGGCATTTAGAGTAGCGATGGTACGCAAAAGCCATTATTGGTTTTTCCATTACTATTTTGGTAGACATTATGTGAAATACAGAACAGCTGATTTTCAAAGGGAGATATTTCAAATGACTGAGAACAAAGATATACAAAATATTGTCATCACTGCCTTTAGAGGAAGTGCCAAGAGTACCATTGTCACCATGTCATATGTTATCTGGTCTATCCTTGGAGAACAGCAGAAGAAGTTTCCTCTCATTCTCGGAAAAACTCAAACCAAAGCTCAGAATCACTTAATGAACATCAAGAAAGAGTTAGAGCAAAATGATGAACTACGTCGTGATCTTGGTCCATTCAAGGAGGAGAATAATCAGTGGGGTGCTCAATCTCTCATCTTGCTCCAATATGGTGCAAGAATCTCTATCGGATCAGTTGAACAAAGTGTGAGAGGTATACGACACAATCAGCATAGACCAGATGTCATAGTCTGTGATGACTTAGAGGATTCTGAATCAGTTAAGACTCAAGAGAGTAGAGACAAACTGTTTGAATGGTTAACAAGCGATGTATTACCTGCAGGAGACAAAGACACAAGGATGATTTTCATTGGTACACCACTCCACCAAGATTCTCTACTCATGCGACTTAAGGGTATCTTTGAAAATAACAATTCAAAAAGTGTTTTTAGAGAATATCCTATTGTTGATGAGAATAATATACCTCTATGGTCTGGCAAGTTTCAAAATGATGACGATATACAAATGGAAAAAGCAAAATGCTTTAATCTTTTAGCTTGGCAGAGAGAATATCTACTCCAAATTGTTGAAAGAGAAGATCAAGTCATTCAAAGAGGGTGGATACAGTACTACGATGTACTTCCACCTGATAACTTCCACACATACAGAGCAGTTGGTATTGATTTAGCTATATCACTTAAAGATAGTGCAGACTACACTGCTATGGTACCTGCTATCGTTCAAGGTAGAGGACAGAATCTGAGGATATACATCTTGCCTAATATTATTAACAAACGACTGACATCTCTTGAGACTATCGAACAAGCTAAATTGATATCATCAATACTTAATAGACCAAAGTTATTTGTTGAAACTAATGGTTACCAAGCATCGATAATAGAACATCTCAAAAAAGAAAACTGTAATGTGGTTGGTGTTCGTTCTATTGGTGATAAATATGACAGACTGAGTGCTGTTAGTTTTCTGATAGAAAGTGGTCAAGTATTGTTTCCTAAAACTGGAGCTGATCAATTAATTAACCAACTGACTGGTTTTGGTTCAGAAAGACATGATGACTTAGCTGATGCTTTTTCCATATTACTTTCTAAAGTTATTGAGAATAATCATAGATCAGTATCATTTGGAATATTTCCTCCAAGAGATGACAGTGATTTGAATCACTTAAGTAGTAGAGAAAAACTAGGAATCATTGAGAAAAGAAACACAATGCGGAATACTCCTAGATTTGATGCGATTTGATTATCTTCCTAAATCAACTAAAGCTGATTTACCACCAAACATACTTCCATTGTATTGGAATTGTAATCCAGTAGCACCTTTCTTGATTTCAAATCCCACCCAACCTGTTCGTTTACTTTGAGCAATGACTGAACCATCAAGACCGAATCCTGGATTTTCCATAGCTTTATTTGTGACTGAAACTTGATAACTATTTTTCTCTGAATCACGGATAAACATCTGTCCTAAAGTTGTCACATATTGTTGTGATGATCCTGTATTTTCTATTGTTACATTTAAATTAACCCATTCGTTACCATCTGCAGGTTTAGTATATTGACCGCCTTGTGAGTACTCAACTTTGTTAACTGTCACAATTGAGTTACCTAATTTAATCTGATCACCAACTTTAAATGTTGTGGTTTTTTCGACTGTATTATTTACACTATTACTTACACTTGTTTCTCCAACTTTTTGAGGATTACTACTATCTGAACCAATGATTGATAATATGACTATTACGACGATACCCCAAAACCACCACTTTTTATAGAACTTCTTTTTTGGCTGATTTTCCATCTAGATTTTTGTTAGTTAATAATCTAGAGGTAGATACAAAAAACCTACCACTAGGTGGCCCGAAGGCCCATACCGGTTTCCCGATATGACGTCGTAAACGAGCCTAATGATAGGTTTTCTGTTTACGACGATTTGATGCCATGCCAGTGATTTCTCTCTGGTTTAGGCACACTTTGCTATTTAATTGTTAAGAACATTATATTCCATTTTTCCCTCTATTCCAACCCTATCGCAGATCACCTGTTTTGCTAAGGATTACCGCGACTATGCGACGAATCGGTAGTTTTGCATAGCTATGCAGGGCAGGTGGTTCT
>JBAQWP010000007.1:0-8680 GCA_049298975.1 Minisyncoccia bacterium | reverse complement strand
GTGGTAAGCTTACAGACATGAAAATTGTCAGTTGGAATGTAAATGGCATAAGGGCAGTTCACAAAAAAGGCTTATTCGCACCCTTTGTCGAAAAGCTATCTCCAGATATAATTTGCCTACAAGAAACTAAAGCCGAGCAAGGTCAAAGTGAAATAGATCTCAAAGAATACGAGGAATTTTGGAATTCTTCCAAAACAAAAAAAGGCTATAGTGGCACAGCAATTTTTGTTAAAAAGAGTTTGGGTGATCCTCTCTCTGTTTCTTATGATTTTCCAAAAGATATAGAAAAAAAGTACAAACTAGAAGACAAGTATGGCGATCCAAACAAGGAAGGCAGAGTTGTTTTTATAGAATTCAAGACTTTCTACCTTGTAAATGTCTATACACCAAATGCAAAAGACGATCTGACTCGTATCCCCCTTCGTCATAAGGGCTGGGACAAAGCTTTCCTGGATTTAGTTAAGGGTCTTGAGAAAAAGAAACCTGTAATTTTCTGCGGAGATTTAAATGTTGCTCACATGCCAGATGATTTGGCTCGTCCCAAAGATAATGTTGGTAAGAAAGGTTTTACAGATGAAGAACGCGAGGGTCTGCAGAATTTTATAGACAATGGTTTTATTGATACTTTCAGAATATTCACAAAAGGTAATGGTCACTATACGTGGTGGTCTCACTTTGCAAATGCTAGAGCTAGAAATATTGGCTGGAGAATTGACTACTTTTTTGTGTCAGCAAAACTAAAATTAAAAGTAAAAAAAGCTGAAATCCATCCTGAAATTTTAGGTTCCGACCACTGTCCTATTTTGATTGAAGTAGATATTTAAAACTCTTTCTCACCTATAACTTTTTTCATCAACAGAATAATTTTCTGTTGAAAATTTTCTTTCTACTCACCTCTTCACGGGTTCCGTAGATGATGAAAAAAGTTATAGATTCGACGAGTTTTATATCTCTATGCAAATTTTTGTCATTTTAGGCTTTCCCATGCAACTTCAAAAAGTGACCTCTGAACATTCGCCAGCGCTTGATTTTCAATTATTACAGAAGTTTGATCTGTATCGAAAGATACCAACGCTACCCTATCTTTATAAATAAGCATGTGTCCACCAATTATCCCGATTTTTTCGGCTAATTTATCAGGGATAAATCTAATATCTCTAAACTCTTCCCTTCTTGACTCTCGTAGTTTCTCGCCCTCACTATCTTTCGGAGTAATAATTCTTCCACGTATTTTTCTCTTAATACGTCTCTTTACGAACAGAGAATAATAATCTGGAAATACCTTAAACAGCTCTTTAATTGATGTAAAAGCTAGGACTTCTTCATCCTCAACCAAAAAAATATCTTCGAAAATTCTTCTAATACTATCGTGTCCTTCGAAAAATCTTACCGTGGGTCTGTTTCTGTATATTGTGGCTAAGTCACGGAGTTCAGTCATAACATTTTGAATAGATGAAGTTTGGAGCTTTAATTTCTCAACTATTGTTCGTGGATCTTCTGGAACATATACCACACGCTCGTTTTCCTTAACTTTTCCCATGAGCCCTTTTTTAACTAATGATTCCATTTCTCTATACACTGTTGGTCTTGGTATTCCGCACCCTTTTGCAACACTAAGTGGTGTAGGTTTCTTTATTCCCAGAGAGGTTAAATAGACCGAGGCTTCTTTTCCCGACAAACCAGAGTAGCTTAATGCTTGTTCAAGATGTTGTCTGTTCATTTTTTGGACATTAGCTAATATAAATGTAGCTTATCATATAGATATATTAATATCAAATTTTACATAAATGTTCAATATATAGACTTAAATTGACAGATAGTATATTTTGCTGTCAGAACAAGTAAGCCAATTCTGGCTATTTGAAAAAATGGAGATAGCGCCATGGAAAAGAACATAGCTCAATCCGCCAGTCCCATGACTACTGGTCAGATCGAAGAAATAATTTCGATTTTACGGTCTGAACTTCAGTGTTCAGCTGGTGAGTTTGACTCTGAACAAGTTCAGAGAGGTCTTGACCACATTAAGTGGTACGTTGGTAGGCCAATGCTCACCACTCTTCGTTCGGAGTTGGAGATGGGGAGTGGTACTTTCACTCGCAAGGTGCGGATAAACCGTAACAACAATCCAAATGAGCTTTTGAAAGACACTTCGTGCCACCAAATTGTTGAAGCAGAAGTGCTTCAGTCCATGCCAAGAGCCGAAGGAGACGATGAGGAAGTGGAAGTTGTTTTCTTCAACACCGATAGATCAGCAGATCTTGAAAACGATTCCGCCTTCGAGGCTATTGCCAAAGAGTATGATAAACGTGGTCTCAAGACCGTGGACCCATACACATTGGCAGAGGCGAACAAGTGGAACACCTTACACACACTTCTAATTCGCACCAATCACGAGACTTTTTGGCGCGATGCTGAAGGTAACTGGTGTGTGATGGCGTTCGAGCACGGCGCACGTTATCACAAAGTGTACGTAAGGCGTTCTAAGATCCCAGTTTGGACTGCCCGTTGGTACGCCGGCGTCAAAAAATAGTGAATGCGTCGACCAGAGCGTCATCCTGGTACCAAGCGTCGGGTTCTTCCCTGGCGCTTTTTCGTAAGCAGAATTTCCACAAAAGCGAAATAGTAATTTTTCAAAGACCTGCGCAGGTGAGAAGTGATGTTATCACTTCGCAAGACCATGAGCATAATACTCTATGCGAAAGGTGTACTGTTTCAGTAAGAAATTTAGAAAACAAAGACGAAGATTGAGTAAGCTCGAAGCACTGTTTGAGCACTTGTACTCAAGGCGAGTTTGCGAGAGAGCCACGTATCAAGTCTGTTGTTTTCTTGAACGACGAGCAAAGCAAAAGTTCACCAAAACTTTATGCGTGTCTTTGAAAAAAAACTATTGAGCGACACTTATCCACACATTTGTCTTTGAAGTCCTTTACATAAAAAGTTTAAGGACATACAATGAACATCAGAAAGTAGTTTGAAATCCGATAAACCCCGGACAGAGTTCTACAATTTGTTCTTTGTTGTGCATTTTTTGATTCGGCCGTTTCTCACAGAAGGTATTTTGGTTTAGATGATTGTTGGATCTTCAACGCATCCCCAACTTTATCTACTATTTATTTGAATTTTCGTGATGCTGTTAGCCGACGGTATCTTTGCTGGAATACACTTCTTCCCCTCAAACCGCTCAACGATGAGTGCCTAAGACTCAAAACCCTTAGACTCCCATCGTTGGGCGGTTTTTTATTACATGAATCTTTTAGAAATTAGGTCAATTAGAAATTAGACATTCCTCCCTACCTATTTTACCCTATGACTAGATCTTATTTTCTTCAGCTCTCCCTCTTCAGCCTCTTCCCTACTTTGCTTTCCTTTCTCACCAAGCTTTTTTAGATCCTCTTCGGACAGACTAATCAATTCTTTTGCTCTATTCTGTAAGTATTCCTCTGTATTTTTGTTCGGATCATCCAAAACCTCCTCAAGCAGAGCATTTAAAGTATTTCCTATCTTTGGTCCAGGAGTTATGCCAGTAATTTCCATTAATTTCTTTCCATTAATTTTCAACATTTGAACAGAAATTGGGTCCCGAAGTGCTTCTTCTATCATAGAATGGTATTTCCTTAGTCTATATGGATCTTCCTTGGGTCTACCAGTCCCTATACGGTCGCAGATTCGTAGATTCATTAAATTCCATATCTCTGTAGCCCCTCCAACATTTACTATCATTCTACGGACCGCTGAGAGCGTAATCTGCTCAGTGTCAGAAAAGAACATATGCCAACGTACAAGCTTAACTACCTTATCTATTACTGAATTAGAGAATTTTAAGTCCAAAAGTATTTTTTTTGTAACCCTTGCACCCACTACCTCATGACCAAAAAAAGTCCATTGTTTATTCTTTCCACCTCCCCTTCTGGTGGCAGGCTTAGATATATCATGGAATAGAGCGGCTAATCTTATTTCTAAAGGGTAATTCTTGTCTGCAGAGTGTTGCAGAGATCTCAAAAGGTGCTCCCATACATCATATGAATGTGTGCCTCCCTGCTCTACCCCTATGGTTTCAAGTAATTCTGGTACCACATATCTCAAAATGCCCAATTTATTCATATTCTGGATTCCATACATAGGGTTTTTGGACATTATTATTTTGACAAATTCATCTCTGATTCTCTCTTTTGAAATATTCGTTATTAATTCGGATAATTCCAATATTCCCTTCTCAGTATTTGGATCAATGGTAAAGTCTAATTCACAAGAAAATCTAATTGCTCTGACTAGTCTCAAGGCATCTTCAGAAAATCTAGCTAACGGCTCCCCCACAGTTCTGACTACTTTGTCTTTTAAATCCTTACTGCCACTATAAAGGTCAATCAATTCATCTTTAGAGACAGAATAGGCTAAGGAGTTAATAGTAAAGTCTCGTCTTTTAAGGTCATCCTCTATTTTCTGGCTAAAAACAACACTATCTGGGTGCCTATTGTCTGAATATGCTCCCTCCAATCTATATGGGGTAACCTCTATAACCTTTAGTCTTGGATCAACTACCTCCTCGTTCTTTACTCCAACCGTTCCAAAGCTATTTTCATAAAAAGTGTTCGGAAATATGGAAATAATCTGCTCAGGAGTCGCATTTGTTGTAATATCCCAATCCTTAGGTTCCCTATTTAGGACCATGTCCCTTACGCAACCACCTACTAGAAAAGCCTCAAAGCCCTTATCTTCGAGAGTTTTAGTAATATTTACAACTTCGAATGGTATGGAGAATTTCATTTTTCATCAGTGCTCCCGGCAGGAATCGAACCCACATCCACGGTTCCGAAGACCGGTACTCTATCCATTGAGCTACGGGAGCATTACACCAACTATACCACAAATACAGTAAAATTCTGTGCCCAGCTACGTGATGATGCTCGAACCGAAAAGTTCGAGCTGTCACGAGAATGTGCGGCTACCGGGAATCGAACCCGAATCTCGTCCTTGGCAAGGACGTGTTCTACCACTAAACCATAGCCGCATGACTTGCTTAATGAGTATAATATATTATTTACAATAAAAATCAAAGCACACTCATAATCGACACTCAAAAGACAGAACTGTGGAAAAGTCTGTGGACTTGTGAATTAAGGACAGGTCCTTGACTTTGATATCAATGGACAAATTTTATGTCTGATTGCGACATTTGGCTATAAATATAGGTAAATTTTGAATGCTTTTCATGTTTAGGGATATTCAGTCATGCTCCATATTTAGTTTCACGTGAAATGAATTATTAGGTTACATGTGTAACAGACTCTTCTGTGGTTGGTATATTTACAAATGTAATGGAAGGAGTATTATTCCGTTTCATGTATAACAAAAATTTCACTAGGGAGCCCACTGAGAAGCAGAAACTAGGCGAGATAGGGGAGAATATTGTGGCTGAGCACTTACTGAAGCACGGTTATGTTGTTGTATATAGGAACTATCTGAGAAAGTGGGGTGAAATAGATATTGTGGCCACAAAATCAGGCAGTATTCACTTTGTGGAAGTGAAAAGTGTCTCTAGGAGTTTGGGTGATGTTACTTATGAAACAGTTGATCATTACAGAGCCGAGGACAACATGCATCCATGGAAGCTAAGAAGGCTCGGCAGAGTAATTCAGTCTTATTTGCTAGATAAGAATGTTTCAGATGAAACAAACTGGCAATTGGACTTAGCGACAGTTGAGATTGATAAGGACAAGGGACTTTCGCGTGTCTCTTTGTTAGAAGACATAGTGATTGGGTAGTCTTGACTTTGTATTCTGGAGAAGAGTAGAGTTAGAAAGCATGAAGACATGCAAATACTGTGGAAATGATTACCCAGAGTCATATTTTGGGGTAGCATTAACAACAGAAAGTAAAGTATATAAGAGACATAAGTGCAAGTTTTGTTATCAGAGGACAAAAGATATTCTTAGAAAAAAGAATGGAAGGTGGTTAAATGAATACAAAGCTAGTAGAGGTTGCAAGGTTTGCGGAAATAATGACTATAGAGTTTTAGAGTTTCACCACCTAGATAAGAGTAAAAAGGACTTTTCGATTTCCTTTGCTCAAGCAAACAGATTTGGGCTGGAAAAGATGCAGCAGGAAATAAAAAAGTGTGATATATTGTGTGCTAATTGTCATAGATTAACCCATTGGCAAGAAGATGATTTGTGATATCGGGGTGTAGTATAGCGGTAGTATTCATGTTTTGGGAACATGCGGTCCGAGTTCGACTCTCGGCACCCCGACAGTAAAATGTCAAGTACTAATGAGGAAATAGAAGTTATTTTTCTTGATATATATAAGGATGTTATCGAAAAAAAACTTATAGAAATAGGCGCCAAAAAAGTAAAAGATATTTTTTATCGGCATGCGTCTTTTGATTACCCAGATTATCGTTTAAACAAAGATAACAGTTGGATTAGATTGAGAGATGAAGATGGGGAAGTGGTTCTGGCTTATAAAAAAAGATTTGGCGTAACTTCACAGGACGGCAGTACGAATGATGCTGGCATGGAGGAAATAGAGTTTACCGTTGGTAGTTATGAGAATACCAAGACTTTTTTGGGTAAAGTTGGTTTTGTTGAAAAACACGAGGCTGAGAAAAAAAGGACTAGATGGGTTAAGGGTTCTACTGTTTTTGATATCGATACATGGCCTGAACTACCAACGTTTTTAGAGATTGAGGCAGAAAGTTGGGAAGATATTTCTACTGCGGAGAAAGAGCTGGATCTAGAGGAGAAAAATAGAAAGATATGCTCTGTTAATCAAATTTACAAAATGCACGGGATGGATGTGGACGACTATCTGAAAATAAGTTTTGATGGGATGATAAAAAAATTGGATGTTCAAAAAGAATAAAGAAAATTTTGTGTGTGAAAAGTGTGGCCATGGGGTTGTCGGCAATGGGTACACTAACCACTGTCCAGAATGCTTGTGGTCTAAGCACGTTGATATTTTCCCAGGAGACAGGGAAGAAAAGTGTGGGGGACTTATGGAACCAATAAAAATAGAGAAAAAAGGGAAGGAATACATCATAATCCATAAATGCACTAAGTGCAGCAAGGAAAGACCCAATAAGGCAGTAAAAGAAGATAATTTTCAGATGATTGTCCAAATATCAGCTGAATACGCGAAAAATAACTAGTTATTAATTTGATTTTCCAAAATTTGTCTGAGTCCTGGTGCAGTTGTACTTGCAAACAACGCTGAGAATTTCTCAGGATCTTGACTGAGAAATACATCTAAACCAAAACCCAACTCCTTTTGTATAGTGCGGTTTATATGAGACAAAGTGATTGCTCGAAGCTCTCTTTTGTCTGTTGTTTGCGCCTCAGAACTGGTAGTGATGATTCCCAAAAGAGAAACAAAAGAATCAATAACTGCACCACCAGATGATCCTTTCTGTGAGATAATCGTTCCTGCAACATCTAGGATGTCTATTGTACCTTCTCTAAATGTATAAATGTCCTTTATATTGGTGATACTACTAGTTATATTTAAATTCTGAAGTATGGAAAGGCCTCCCAAAAAACCAGCAGGATAGGATATAAGGATCACAGGCTCATTTTTTAGTAGCATTTCTCTAATACTAGGCGTGAGATATGGGAAACCCTCTGTTGGTAGATTTGTTCCGTCTACTCTCCCTGTAATTCTTAAAAATGCAAAATCATTTTCTCCTGTGCCTAGAGGTTTTTCTCTTCCTATCATTTCCTTATTTTCACTAATCCATGTGGGGGATATATACATTAATTCAACATTAAAGGTAGGGTAGGCTGGGCTACCAGTTCTAACCACACACTGAATAAAATCCTTTTCTCTAAAGTCTTTTAAGAGAAAATACTGTCCTATATGAGCATTTGTAACAATTATACCTTTTTTGCTAATCACAACACCCGTTCCGGAAATAGGGGAGAGTTCGCCACCCCTTGTTGTACAAATAATATTTATTATAGCAATTCTTACTGCAGAGTTAACTTTTTCAAAGTCAGTCTGAGGCAGAACAAATTCTATGGTTTTTTCTGGTTGCTTTGTTGGAGAAGGGGTCGGGGTAGGTGTTGTGGAGATTTTTTTTGTTACGGTTGTTTTGGTAGTAGTTGCAACCGTAGAGTTTTTTACTGGAATAATTGTTGGGGAAACAGAAGGAGTAGGAAGTGCTGTAGGAGACGATGTTACTATGGGGGTAACATTAGAGTTATTCAAGGGGGCTTCGTATACCTTTGTATCTACACCCCCAAACCCAACTATATAAGCAATGATAATTGAAAAAAGACTTTTCAGCATATGTACGTATTATACAACCACAAAGAATAAATTTTACATGTATCAATAATTAATATGTGGTAGAATTCCAAGATGTTTGAAAAGTATCTTAGAGATATAGGTCTAAGTGAAAAAGAAGCCGCGGTATATGTTGCCCTTCTTTCCTTCGATAAAGCTAGTGTTGTCGATATTTCAAAAAAAGCCAACCTAAAAAGGCCGACATCTTACGTAATTTTGGATTCACTTGCCAAAAAAGGTTTGGTGAGTGAGGTAAACGTTGAAAAAAAAACTTTCTACGTGGCTGAACCACCAGAGAAGTTAGATTTATTTTTGGAAAGACAAATTTATAATCTCCAGGAAAACAAAAAGAGTTTGGACATAATAATTCCACAACTAAGAGGAATGCAAAGGGAAGGAG
>JBAQWP010000006.1:0-17488 GCA_049298975.1 Minisyncoccia bacterium | reverse complement strand
GGTGTACATAGGAGAGGGAGGAAAAACTAATAATTTTGCAAGAATTATTAATTCTGACCCTAAAGTAATTAACTTAATTTTAAAATGGTTTAAAATGTGCTTTGAAGTAAAGAACAGCCAGTTTATTGTAAGGTTACATATTTATCCAGATAATAATGAGACTGAATGTATAAAATACTGGTCTGGAATATTAAAGATTCCAATTAAGCAGTTTTCGAAATCTACTATAGACGTTAGAACAAATAAAAAGCAAAAAAAACGGAGGAAATTGTCATTTGGAACAGCGCACATAACCATAAAGAGTTTTGGCAACAAAGAACATGGGGCATACTTGTTGAGAAGGATTTTGGCTTGGATAAATTTGGTTTTATGATAATATAGTTGAATCGCGGGACTAGTTTATCGGTAAAACGGTGGTTTTCCAAACCGCAGTGGGGAGTTCGACTCTCCCGTCCCGCACAGAAACGCACTAGTTAGAACCTATTCGACATGAGAAATACAGAAGGTGCATTGAGGTGGATTGTGAATATTTTAGAGTCAAAAAGTATACAGTTTCAAGTAACTGGTGGTTTTGCTGCAAAGTTATATGGTTCACAAAGGGAATTAGCTGATATTGATATAGACATATAATGATAATGATTTTGAAAAGTTAGTAGATGGGGTAAGGCAGTATATTGTCTTTGGACCAGCACGATTTAAGGATGAAAATTGGAATTTAAAGCTTATGACTATAGAATACGAAGGACAACCAATTGATATTTGTGGAGAATCAACAATTTTTGATAAAAAACTAGACAGTGGGTTCTGGTTAAGACAGATTTTTTACATAGTAAATATATAAATTTTAAAGATCTAGACATTCCAGTTATTACAAAGGAGGCACTCTTTACTTATAAGAGTAAACTACTTAGAGATGTTGATTTGGAAGATATTAAATTTCTGAGATAATTGTGGTAGAGTTAATACATGAAATATGAAAATGTAGATTTAGGAAGAGGTACTCAAGATTGGACTGATGAAATTAAAAAATCAAGAGTCTATGAACAACTTCGTCCTTTTAATGATGTAATCAGTGGAAAGGAAGCTCCTGGCGGGTATGGAGAACCAGTATTAACAGATGTGGTCTTAGACGGTATTACCTGTGATATTTATCATTCGGATAAGGAAGATGGAGACACAACTCATAGAATTTTTATACACAAGAAGTCATAAACTCGGTTCTAACTTCATTCACTATCCTACACAATAGTGGAAATTTCTAACATTTTTTTCTGCAAGTATCCGAATCCATAACTATTTTCGGCGGTTATATCCTTGCTATATAGAAATACATAAACCTTTTTATATAAAAAAACGGGACGAATTTTGAGTTCGTCCCGTTGGGCTAAGGGGACTAGCGCTTTACTAGTTTTCCCCTCTTTGTGATGTGAATCTGGCTGAGCGATTTGTCGATCTGCCCAATCTCGAATTCCAGGGCAGCTTCGACAGACTCATGTTTTCCTGACCGGACTTCTTCAAGAAGGTCTTCATAACAACCCTTGATGAACCCCAGTGCACCCTTGACTGATCGACGGTTGAAACCAGATGGAGGCATGTCGTTTCTCCTTTGTAAGGTCCTATCAAAATATACGGAAATTATTTTATTTTCCTAATTTTAAGTGTATTTTAGGCTTTTATTGAACTAAAAGTTCAAAAATGCTATCATAATTAAATGCTTTATAGTAAATCTAAAAGTCTTGAAGAGTTAGTTACTGAACAATTATTGTCCTCACCACTTTCGATTAAGAAAGTTCATGGGAATTTAAAAGACAAGCATAAGAGTGTTAGTCTCCGAGCAGTATACAAGGTAGTAAATCTGCTTATAAAAGCCGGCGTTCTCATAAAATCAGGAAGAGTAGTTCGAATTGATGAAGAATGGGTGCGGGGCCTAAGAAGTAAAATTGCCTCTTCAGTAATATCACCAATTTCTCCTGGTGAGCGGATTTCATATTCATTTGTGTCTATTGCGCATTTGGATGCCTTTTGGAAAACCATAACATTACAGCTTGAGGATTATGAGAAAGATGGGCAGATTTTTTTCTATAACCCCCATAATTTCTGGGCTTATTTACCTGAACGAAGGGAAAGTGAAGATGCTTATTATAATCATTTCAATAAATCCAAACTCCATGCATTTTTTACGGTAGGGGGTGTTACAACTGCAGATAAGGAATTTAAAAGAAGATATAAAAATAAATATCTTCAAATAAATACAAATTCTGTTGTTTCATTGGGAAGACAGGACCATATTACTATTCTCGGCGATCACATAATAAGTGTAAGAATGGGTGAGGATACTTCCAGACTGATTGATGATGCTTATAAAACTGAAAAGCCAATTAGTGAGCTTCTTCCTGAATTACTAGTAATATTACAAAATTCTGTAAAAATCCGATTTACACTAGAGAATAATCAATCAAAAGCGAGAAAATTAAAAAAAATTTTATCTCGAGATTTCTATTTTGGTTCTAAGGTATCTAATTAATTTTAACTTCTATTAAAGATAAACTTGGAATGTAAAACTGGCTAGGACTGGCTTGGAAATAGTTACTTCCCAAGGGGGTAGACATCCGCTATTATGGTACTAACATTTTTTTATGAAAAATATCAAAATAGCAGATTTCTTGTTATACGGATTGGTACTACTAGTACTCGCTGTATTCATATTTAGAGGTTCTCCAAAGGTAGAGTCAAGCACTTTTATCTTAAAAACCATTCCACTTGTCTCACTGTTACCACATGAGCACAATCACGGTGACTCAATAATGACAAGTTCTCACCATACCCTCTCGTATTCTATGCCAGTTATATTAACAGAAGACCTATGGGTTAAGGGAGTTTCTTATTCCATAAAAAACGCAAGAGAAACAGTTTTACATCATGCTGAACTGGCAATTCTAAATGAGCCAGATATCATTTGTCCAAATAGAGAAGGGAAACACATATTTAGTGTTGGTGAGGATCAGCTATATATGCCTGAGGCGGATTTTCCAGAAGGCTATGCACATTTTATACCAAGAGGGTCAGAGATCTTTTTCTACACTATGTTTCATAACCCCAAACCACCGCTTGGATATGGAGAAACACATTACAATGTAACAAGTGAATTAAAGTTGGATCTTGCGAGTAAGGAAGAGATTCCTGGTTTGAAACCCATGGAGTTTATTCGACTTGGCCTTACCGATAAGCCTTGTGGAGATAATGAGGACAGTTATGTATTTAAAGTGCCCGCAAAAGTATCTGAATTTGTTTTTGGTTCTTCAGATGGATCCAATCCTGCTTCCAAATACGTTTTTCCTGAGTCTGGAAAAATAATATACATGGGAGGTCATACTCATGGATGGGAGGGGGGTAAGTACTTAAGTGTCTATCTTAATGGTAAACAAATAAAAAAATATGAGACTAAAAAATCGCCAGATAATCCATATACCTACAACACTCCACACGGAGAAGAAAATATTCAAGTAAAAAAAGGAGATGTTATAAGTATTACCGCAACATATGATAATAATGAACCTGAGCCTCTTAATGGTGCAATGGGAATGTTGGTAATATATTTTGCAAAGGATTAGCTCGGTAATTAATACAATTTTCCTAATCAAAAAAGCGGACCACATGTCCGTTTTTTTGATTTCCTCTAGAGAAAATATGTAAGCTTGAGGATTTTTGTCTTAGTTCGAAGTTGTGAGTGAGGCTTGCGACCAAGCTGTACAATAGTACTGCGCGTGGAGCAAACGTAGCGAACAACAAAGAAATAAGTCAAAAAGACCAAGCGACTACTTAACTGCCTCCTTAAGAGCTTTAGCCGCTCTAAATTTCGGCACTTTCATTGCGGGAACTGAAATTGTCTCTCCAGTTCGAGGATTCCTTGCTTGTCTTGCAGCTCTTGTCTTTGTTGAGAAGATTCCAAGACCAGCAACAGAAACCTCACCACCATTTTTTAGCGTAGAAACGATAGAATCTATCATGATGTCTACAACTTCCTCGGCCTGAACTTTTGTTCCTCCAAGTTTTGTGTGTACCGCGTCAACGATTGATGCTTTATTCATTACTTTGGTTTATTTTTTTAACCAATAATGTTTCCCCGATTTAAATCTCGACCCCTTATCTACTATAGGAGTATTATACAGTAAGGGTTTTTTCAGACAATATCTAGACATCCTATCAAATTATTGTTAAATAATTTGATAGGATGTAAGATTCAAATTTCAAATCTTAAAAGTACAAATTTATAATTCATACTTTTCGAATTTGTGATTTTATGCTTCGAGCTTAATAGATACTATCTTGCGAATTCGATGGTTCTAGACTCACGAATAACCACAACTCTGATTTCACCAGGATATTTTAGTTCAGATTCTATTTTAACTGCTATATCACGGGCTAAATTCTTTGCTTCCAAATCTGTTAATTCTGAAGGGGTGACAAAAACTCTTATTTCTCGGCCTGCTTGTAGAGCATATGACTTTTCTATGCCTTTAAAAGAGTTTGCTACTGCCTCTAAATCCTTAAGTCTCTTAAGGTAATTTTCAATACTATCTCTTCTGGCACCTGGTCTACCACCAGATATTGCATCAGCAGACTGAACAATTATAGACTCCAGTGTTTCATAAGGATATTCCTCATGATGAGCTTGCATCGCCTTTATTACCAATGAATCAACCCCAAACCTCTCAAGTATTCTCTTGCCAATTTCTACATGGGTTCCCACAACTTCGTGATCAAGTGCTTTTCCGATGTCGTGAACAAGTGCACCAGCTTTTGCTACTTGGGCATTTGCGCCAATTTCTTCAGCAATCATGCCTGCAATATGTGCCATTTCAACTGAGTGAGCTAGGACGTTTTGTCCATAACTGGTTCTAAAATGGAGTCTGCCAAGAATAGAAATTACTTTTGGATCAATGCCCAGTACACCTGTTTCGTAAACAGCCTCTTCTCCTTTTTGTTTAATAATCTTATTTATTTCCTCTTCTGCCGATTTGACCATCTCCTCAATCTTTGCCGGCTGAATTCTTCCATCCGAAATAAGTTTTTCGAGAGCAGTTTTTGCAATCTGTCTTCTTACGGGGTCAAAAGATGAAATAGTAATTGAGCCTGGGGTATCATCAACAATTACTTCAACACCAGTCACTCTCTCAAACGCTTTTATGTTTCTACCTTCTTTACCTATGATTTTACCCTTTATTTCATCGTTAGGGATTGCCACATTTGTGGTGAGCATGTCCGAGGTGACTGAATTGGAAAGTCTTTGAATAGATGTGGCCAAAATTTCTTTAGCTTTTTCTTCAAGCTTCTCCATTCCGGTAGTCTCCATTTTCTTCATTCTCACCAAAATATCCTCTTCAAAATTTCTTTCTGCATCCTTTATAATAAGCTCTCTTGCTTCATCTGGTGAAAGTTTGGCTATTTTCTGAAGTTCCAACTTTTTTTCGTTCTCAATTTTCTCGGCTTTCTCGCGTATATTTTTTATCTCTTCAATCCTTTTTTTTATCTCTTCGACCTCCTTATCTATATCTCTTTGTCGTTCGTCTAAAAGCTGATCTTTTTTGATCAGTCTATCCTCGTTTCTTTTATTTAACTCTTCCTTTTCTTTTATCTCTACTCGAGCGGTAGTTAATATTTCTTCCGCTCTTACTTCCGCCTCATTTACGATCTTCTTCTGTCTTTCTGTGGCTTCTAGCATCATCTCCTTGATGTCTAGCTCCATGGATCCCTTCTTACCAAGTGAAATGATAAGACGCAGATAATATCCGAGTCCTAAGGAAATACTGGCCGCTCCAGCCAAAAGGAGCGCTACTAATTTCAATGACATTTTTTCCGGATGGGTGCCCTCGTCTCCTCTATTTTAGCGATTCATCTAGATTTTCTGAATTAAACTCTAACTTTATGATTTGATGGTCCGGGATTTCTGAAGTGGTAACTAAAGGAATAAAACAGTCAAAACGAAAACAACCATTATTAATTAAATCAATAATAGCCCCAATATATAAGAAAGGCATCAATAAGTCAAAATTAGGGTAATTCAGGAATCTAGGGCTTTATGAGTACTTTATCTATTATTCCGTATTTCTTTGCTTCCTCAGCTGACATAAAGAAGTTTCGGTCACCGTCTTTTTCGATCTGGGCAGGTGTTTTACCTGTATTTTTAGCAAGTATTTTGTTTAGATTTTCTCTTGTTTTGAGTATGTGTTTTGCGGAAATTTCTATGTCTGACGCTTGACCCTCCACGCCTCCTAGTGGTTGATGGATCATGACCTCAGCGTTCGGTAGTGCGAATCTTTTACCCTTGACTCCAGATGAAAGTATAACTGCCCCCATAGAAGCCGCTATGCCCACAGCTACAGTCGAAACATCGTTTTTGATGTGATTCATGGTATCTACTATCGCCAAGCCTGCCGTGACAGATCCTCCTGGAGAGTTTACATAGAAGGAAATGTCTTTTTTTGGATCCTCGGATTGCAAGAAAAGCATCTGGGCTATGATTAAGTTTGCAATATGATCATCTATTACTCCATCTAGAAAAATAATATTTTCTCGTAATAGGCGTGAAAATATGTCGTAAGCTCTTTCTCCAAACTGGGATTTTTCGATTACTGTTGGTATTAACATAGGGCTGAGTATAGCAAAAAATATCTAGCAGTCAAAATCATGTTAATATTAGACTATGAGAATTCATAGATTTTATCTAGATCAAGTGATATTGGGGGACAAGTTTGATATTACAAATCGAGATCTTATCCATCAATGGCGAAGTGTTTTTCGTTACAATGTAGGAAGTCAGGTAATTATTTTTAATGGAAATGGATCAGACTATCTTTGCATGATAACCTCCCTAAGAGCACTCGGTGCGAGTTTGGCGGTTATTCAAGAGAAAAAAATGGAAGAGCTCATACCCCTCAAAAATATTTTTTTATGTTTAGCTCTAATAAAGAAAGATAACTTTGATTTAGTGGTACAAAAGGCAACTGAGCTGGGAGTGAATAACATAATTCCTATTTTATGTGAGCACAGCGAGAAGAAAAAAATAAAAATAGACAGAATGCAAAAGATTGCTGTGGAAGCATCCGAACAATCAGGGAGGGGGAGTGTGCCTAAAGTACATGAAGTAACAAAAATCCAAAATCTTTTTGATTCCGGAATACTTCCACAAGAAAAAATAGTTCTGGATCCGGGTGGTATATCTTGGGGACAGTATAAAAATAGTACAAACCAAGCATCTGTTGCTGTGTTTATTGGTCCAGAGGGAGGCTTTAGTCCAAAAGAAATTGCGCTTTTCAAACAGTACAATATTAAGATAGTTTCTCTTGGATCTCAAATTCTTCGTGCTGAAACTGCTGCGATAGCAATATCAACCCTTCTTCTTTTGTAGTAAAATGGAGCTGGAGGATTGTAGTGTTTGAGAAGAGGCACTTATTTCAAGTTGTGTTTTGTGGAAAGGGCAACAAGAAACTCCGGTGGCATCAGTGGTACGCAAGATCATTAGCTGATCCGACAGTTGGAGCCTACGGCCGAACTCATGAGGAGGCAATCAGTAACGCCTCTGCTCGTCTTAAGAGGCGAGATCTACTGAACAAAAGAAAGGAGTAAACACGGCACGCCATAGGCGTTGCCGTGTTGTCGTTTATCCTTGTCCTTCTAGAAACTTAAGAACGAGTTCGTTGGTGAGAAATGTCTCTACGTACATTCTTACTCGGAACCTGTCAGCGTCCTTATGGTGAGAAAGAATATGGTCCATTTCTTTCTTAATATCTTCTTCTATGGCTGTTATTCCTTCAAGCTTTGAAATTTCATTTAGGACCACTTGAGATTTTGCTCTTTTTAGAGCAGTTTCTCGCCACTCTTTTTTCAGGTCCTCTAGGGATTTTTTTATATGTTTTAAATATTGCTCAATAGACAAACCCGATTTTCCTATGTCATCTTGAAACTGAGCCATCATCTTGTCTAGCTCGCCATCTACAATTATCTTAGGTAAGTCTATTTGGGATTTATCTATTATTGCTTCCAAGATCTCGACTCTTTTTTTGTCTTTTTCTTTGATTTCTTTTTCTTTTGAAATATTTTCCCCAATTTTCTTTTTCAAGTCATCTAGAGTCTTAAAATCACCTATAAGTTTTAATAGATTTTCATCAAGCTCTGGCAAGTCCTCATCTTTGATCTCTGGGTGGTTGTGCTGATTTAAATCTGGGTTGTCTTTGTGAAGCTTTTCATGAGCTAAATTCCATCTAATGTTTTTTATTACATCTTCAATTTCTTTTTCAGAGGCGCTTAAATCGTTGGAAACTTTTTTTCCTTTTTCCGCGGCTACTTTCTTATAGTCCGAAAGCTTAATTTCAGGAGCTAAATAAGTTTTAATTTTGAATTCCAAGGGATTACTAAGAGCAATTTTTGTAATAGTGATTTCTGGTCTACCAATTGCGTCAACCTTATGTTCATCAAGAATATTAGGATACTCTTCCTGAAGTGCCATTTCAGCTGCTTCCTCCAAAAGCTTTAGCTCACCTACTTTCTGAGCGACCAAGGCTTCTGGAGCATTTCCTTTTCTAAATCCAGGTAGTTCTGCATCCTGAGAAAGTTTCTTTAATGCTTTTGTTCTCATCTCAGACATTTTTTCTGCAGTTATAGTCCCAAGAATTTCAAGTTCTCTCTCTGGTAGGGGATTAAGTTTAATTTCCGAGTAACCCTTCTTACTAATATTACTATCGCCTGTGTTATTTTTTTGCATCGTTTAAAGAGTCTATATTCTCTTTTATTTTTTTGCAACAAAAAAACCGGTAGTTACACCGGTCTTATGCTTTAGAGTGGTAAGTCCAACTCCGCACTCATATTTGTGGTATTGGTGTTGTTTAGGTCAGTTTCTATGGATTTCAAATCGTCTCCTGAGGTTGTCATCTTAATTTTAGTTGCCTCGTCTGCCTGGGTAGTTTCGGTTGAGGTATTGTTTTGATTTATTAACTGGTCCTTATACTTTAATTCTTGAACTCTCTTACCCCAGAAGTAAAGACCTCCTAAAATGATTACAGTAATAATAATGATTGTCCCTATTATCGAACCTATTGATGATTTATTTTGTTCTTGTGGTTGCATGGAAATATAATTTATTAACTAATTTGATTCAGGGGTAGTAGTCGCGGTAGTAGACATTCCTTTGAGGGATTTTACTGCATTGGTAAGTGCAGCATGAGCCTCTCTTAGGTTTTTTTCAATCGTTAGAGCCAAATCCTTTATTTTTCTAAGAGCATTTTTAGCATTTGTAGACGTGGAGGTGTTTGAGTCTACAATATTTTGAACGGTTGTACTCGAGGCATTTTTAAGAGAAGTCAAAGCAACTTTTGCTGTATCAATATGAGTTTTGGCGGTAGCTATATAACTTTCTGCTCTTGCTGTGTTTCCACCAGCAGATTTAATCTTCTCTATCCTGGATACAATTCTTTGGTAAATATTTTCTTGGCGGAGTATGGTGGCATCAAATCGGCTTATTACATTTTGAAGTCTAATTTTTGCTATTCTTAAATAGTTCTCTCTAACCTGGTCAATCTTATCCCGCATTCTATCAGATGTGCTAGCAATTTTTTCTCTCACTTCTTCCCTAATTGAGTTTAGAACTGGCCTTCTTTTTGTATCATCTGAGTCTGTTTGGGCAGACACAAAGGTGAGTGGTAGTGCAAGTATGGACATCAAAACAATTGATTTAATTTTTTTACTCATGTTTTAAGGATAAATTAGTAATTAATGGCTATTATATAAAGAAAAACCTCACACAACAAGACGTGCGAGGTGTCTCTTTCTTACCTTGTATTGAGCCTAATCCTCAAACTTTTTCAAATAAATTTCTTTGTATCTATTTTGGCAGTCTTTAATAATCTCCACAGCCTTTTCTTTGCCATGAAACCCTAGCACTTTGCAGGTTCCAGGTTTTTTTAAGTCCTTATAGTGCTCAAAGTAATGCCCTACCTCCTTTTCCCAGTGTGATCCAAGTTGTTCATAAGAATCAATATGATCAAACCTCTTATCGTCAGAGAGTACAGTGATGATTTTATCATCTCTTTCACCCCCGTCTTCAAATTCTATTACTCCAATAACCTTTGCTTCCACTAAGCATCCTGGTACAAGGGACTCTGTTAGGTCTGCAATAATAAAGTCGAGTAAATCGTTATCTTGGTCCCATGTTTGTGGAATAAGGCCGTACGATACTGGGTAAGCCAAAGAAGAGTATCCAACTCTGTCCAGCTTAAGTTGTCCTGATTCAGTTATAAGCTCATATTTATTGATTGAGTTAGAGTTAATTTCTATTAAGCCATTAATTACCCCTTTTGATTCATCTGCAAATGCAGGTAGTACATGCTGGAGGTTTAACATGTACTTTGATGGTTTATGATCTATATTTGCCATACATCAATTCTAATATTTTTAATAGTAAATTTACAGTTAGTTATTCGCCAGCGGTTTCTGTCTCAGGATTTACAACTTCATCTTTTTTTACACCCAATGACTGAATATCTATTTTCCAGCCAGTTAGTTTTGCGGCAAGTCGAACATTTTGTCCACCTTTTCCAATAGCTAAGGACTGCTGATCCTCTGACACTAGGACAATTGCTTGTTTCTCTTGCTCATTTATCTTTACTTCAATAGTTTTTGCAGGGGATAGAGCATCTTCAATGTATTTCTTAGGATCTTCATTCCATTCTATGATGTCAATTTTTTCTCCGCCAAGTTCAGACATAACAGTAGATACTCTAACTCCTCTTTGACCAACCATAGAACCAACAGGATCAATATGGGAATCTTTGGAGCTGACGGCTATTTTTGATCTAGATCCTGCTTCACGAGCTATGGATTTTATTTCAACAACTCCATTTGCTATTTCTGGTGCCTCAGTCTCAAAAAGCTTCTCAAGAAACTTAGGATGACTTCTAGAAAGTCTAAGAAAAACTCCCTTTCCTGATTCTTCTACCTTAAACAAATAAGCTCTAACTCTTTCTCCTTGATTGAATCTTTCTCCAGGTATTTGTTCCTCATAAGGAAGTAGTCCAGGAGCTCTTCCTAGATCAAGAAAGATATTGCCACGTTCCATTCTCTGTACAGTACCAGTCACTATTTCTCCCTCTCTTTGGCCGTACTGTTGCATTATAGAAACTTTTTCAGCTTCCCTAATTTTCTGCATAATTACCTGCTTTGCTGTTTGGGCGGCGATTCTTGAGTACTCATCCTGGAATTCAAGAGGGAATACCATTTCATCTCCTAACTGAACTCCCTTTTTTATTCTTCGGGCGTCAGAAATTAGTATGTGATGCTCTGGGTTAAAAAGTTCTATGGTAGACTCTCCTTCAGTTGTTTCTTCTGGAAGTTCTTCCTCGGTCATGGCGACTGTTGTTTCATCTGCGACTATTTTCACCTGAAACATCTCAGTTTTTCCTGTATTTAAATCGAATTTAGCTCTAACTATTTGACCTTTTTTACCGTACTCTTTTTTATATGCAGTTGCTAAGGCAAGTTCAATTGCCTCAAGAATTTTCTCCTGGGGTATACCTCTCTCTTCCTCAAGTTGCTTTAGTACGGAGCCTATTACTTTAAGATCTACCATATGTTTGTTTGTTACGAACTTCCAAAACTGGCGAATTTCTATATTCTCGATTTCATTTCTTCCGCGCGCAGTACTAAATGTACAGCTTGGTCAGAAATGAAACCTGCGAACTACGAACTTCTCTCAGTTTATGAAAATTCTATTTTTCATAATTATTAATTGTGGTTTATTAAACCACCTTTCCTTACTCTAGTACCTTCTATCTAGGGGTTTTATTCCTAGCAGGGCATTTTGGGTAAAAAAATGGCTCGGCGGACGCCGAACTTAACACTGTGTATGGTACAGGACTCGGTAATTTTTGTCAAATATATAAAAGGTGGGGCCGTCTCATAGAGAACGGCCCCGGGGTTTGGTGTGGGTCTCTTGCGGATTCCTCACACCTGGGCCACAATAGTGCCCCAAAGTACCGAATGAAACCTGCAAAGTAACAACTAGAATGTGGCGGTGATGGCCAGTTCGAGCCAGACGAATCGGCGATCCGACCATCTGGACGGCGGGTAGTTGTTACTTCTAGTTTCTATGAGGTTAGCAAGACCCCACTGACGGTTCGGCGCGTCGTCACTACGGGTCCAGCCCCGCCGCCCTAAACTGAGGACAAAGTCTAGTTCATTAATAACAATAAGTCAATTTTATTCACAGAATTTTATGAAATACATATTTTGTCTGATATAATTTGACTTACTTACATGCATATAGAGGAATCACAACTAAAGGATTTTATCTTGGACTCAGGCCTGGTCTCAAAAGCTGATGTTACATCAGCGGAAAAAGAAGCTGAAGAGAAAGGGGAAAGTATTGCTAAAACACTGATAGCAAAAGGCAAACTAACAGAAGATGATATCAGACGGATGCAAGCTTACATTCTAGGTATTCCATTCGTTGATCTTAAGGGTGAGAAACTCCCGTTTGATGTGCTGTCTCTTATCCCGGAACCAATTGCAAGAAATCACAACGTTATTGCGTTTAAAAAAACAGATACTGCTTTGGAAGTAGCTATGCTAGATACAGACGATCTAACCGCAATAGACTTCATAAAAAAGAAGGTTGGTTTAAAGATTTTGCCACGTCTTACAGATGCAGAATCAATGAAGAGTGCTATTTTGCAGTATCAGAAGTCTCTGAAGGCAGAATTTGGAGACCTAATCGCTGAGGATGTATCAAGTCTAAAAAATATTCCCGAAGGTAGTGATGCGGAGATAGCATCAGAGGATTTGAAGAAAATGGCAGATGAGGTACCAATGATTAGAATAGTAGATACGTTACTTAAGCACGCTATTATTCAAAATGCATCAGATATACATATTGAGCCACAAGAAACTGAACTGTTAATTCGATACAGAATAGATGGGCTATTACATGATGCCATGATTCTTCCTAAAAATATGGCACCTTCTGTCGCTGCTCGTATAAAAGTACTTTCAAATCTAAAACTGGATGAAAAGAGATTGCCACAAGACGGAAGGTTCAAAATAGATGCAGATGGTGAAAAAGTTTCTTTTCGTGTTTCAACTCTGCCAACTTATTATGGAGAGAAGATAGTTATGAGACTTTTACGAGAAAATGTTTCTGGGTTTACTCTTGAAGCATTACACTTTCATGGAGAAGGATTGGAGAGAATACATAGAGCTGTTCAGTCATCTACCGGAATGATCCTTACCACTGGCCCGACAGGTTCCGGAAAAACGACTACTCTCTACACTATTTTGGATATATTAAATACTCCAGATGTAAATATTTCTACAGTTGAAGACCCTATCGAGTATCAAATGAAGAGGATAAATCAGACTCAAGTACGCCCGGAGATAGGATTTTCTTTCGCTTCTGGTCTTCGAACACTTGTTAGACAAGATCCAGATATTATTATGGTGGGGGAGATTCGAGATAACGAAACTGCATCTCTTGCTGTAAACGCATCCCTTACTGGCCATGTGGTTCTATCTACTATTCACACCAACTCTGCAGCAGGAACTATTCCAAGGTTTATGGATATGAAAGTAGAACCGTTTCTACTAGTTTCAACAATTAATGTAATTATTGGACAAAGACTTGTAAGAAAATTAACTGACCAAAAGGAAAAATATACTCTTTCCAAAGCAGAACTAGAAACATTGGGCAAGTCGGTTAACTTGGATAAAATTTTAGATGCCTTAAAAGAGGAAAAAGTTGTAGAGAAAAATACAAAATGGGAGGATGTTCCTTTTTGGAAACCAAAAAAAGATGTTGATCCAGAGACCGCATACTCAGGAAGAATAGCTATTCACGAGGTGATGAAAATAACTCCAACCATTAAAGAAGTAATCCTTAAGTCAGGCACAACTGATGAGATTCAAAAAATTGCGGAAAAGGAGGGTATGCTAACTATGTACGAAGATGGTATTTTCCAGGCGGTGCAGGGGAAGACGACCATTGAAGAAGTTGTCCGCGCCACGTCCGAATAGTCCAAAAACAGCGCATTTCGTTGTTGGACTTCAAAAAATAACAGTGATTTGAGCCCTCTCCACATTCTTTGAGTAAATAAAATTTTATTTTGATATAATATATATAAATTTCAAATTCTAAATTTACGATTTCATAAACAAATACTTTCTGTTTTGGGATTTGAGATTTGAGATTTAAAAATCTTATGCCTCTTTTTAAATACATAATTAGTGATAAGGATGGAAAAAAACTTGAAGGCTTAATGGAAGCTAAAGATAAGTTTGACCTATATCACAACATAAAAAAACCAGGAATTAATATTATCTCGACGGAGGAATTGAAAGGAGGTAGTAGATTTTCCTGGAGAAAGATTATTGATTCTCTAGATGGAGTAAAGGCGCATGACAGAATCATTTTTGCGAAGAATTTGGCAAAAATGATGCAGGCAGGTCTTTCCATCACCAAAGGACTTTCCATAATGGAGAGTGAATCTTCCGGCTATCTAAAAAGAGTAATTACTAAAGTAATTGATTCAATATCAAAAGGAAACACTCTAAGTGAATCAATAAAAAATTATCCCAAGGTTTTTTCTGATCTATTTGTAGCGATGGTTAAGGCAGGAGAGGAATCAGGCAATTTACCTTTAGCTCTAGAGAATATAGGTATGCAACTTGAAAAGTCATATTTACTCAATAAAAAAATCAGGGGAGCACTCATATATCCTGGAGTAATCATAAGTCTTATGATTGGTATCGGTGTTCTTATGATGATATACGTTGTACCTACACTGACATCAACTTTCAAAAGTCTTGGTGTAGCACTTCCATTTGCAACTAGAGCTATTATCGCCACCAGCAGTTTTCTAATAGAAGATTTTGTCTATGTCTTGCTGGGCATATTTATTACAGTATTTGTGGTTGTTTATACTTTCAGAACAAAAAAAGGAAAAAGATTTGCAGATTTTGCTCTAATTCATCTACCTGTGGTAGGAAGTATGGTTAAGCAAGTAAATTCAGCTCGTACTGCTCGAACGCTTTCGTCTCTCATAACCTCCGGGGTTGATATAGTTGTGGCGATCGGTGTCACAAAAGATGTGATTCAGAATTCTTACTATAAAGATGTTTTGCAAACAGCTCAGGATACTATACAAAAAGGAGAGACTATTTCAAAAGTTTTTGGTGATAATAAAAAACTTTACCCAACCTTTGTTTCTGAAATGGTTTCAGTAGGAGAAGAAACAGGTAAAATAGGGGAGATGCTCTTAAATGTGGCAGCTTTCTATGAAGATGAGATTGATCAGAAAACCAAAGACATGTCCGCAATAATTGAACCTGCACTTATGATTTTTATAGGGGTCGGGGTCGGTCTTTTTGCTGTTTCTATTATCAGTCCAATATATTCAATCGGTGATAGCATTAAATAGTAAAAAAAATCTCGGTTTGACCCTAGTAGAACTTCTAGTTGTTATTTCCATTTTAGCTATTTTAGGTTTGGTCATCTTGACCTCATTTATAGGTTTTAGAAGCAATCAATCACTACAAAAAGATGCAGAGTTAGTAGTTGAACTATTAAACCAAGCAAGAAACCAAACAATATCATCAAAAAATCTTTCTCAGTATGGTGTTAATTTTTCTACTTCAACAGCAACTGTTTTTACTGGTTCGGTTTACTCTGCTTTAGCTAGCGATAATGAAGTTCATAATTTGCTTTCTGCGAGTAATAGTATAAGTGTATCTTTAAATGGTGGTAGTAGTAGTGTAGTTTTTGAAAGATTGTCTGGTGGAACAAACCAAAACGGAACGATAACACTTACTTCATCTGGATTATCAGGAACTAAAACTGTTACAATATACTCAACGGGTGTAATTAGTTCTAATTAACAAATGAATTTTAACATTTCATCAAATAGTAAGGGTTCAGCTATGGCTGAAATTATAATTGGTAGCTCCATAATGCTTGTGGGGATACTAGCTATAAGTGTTGCATTCAATACTTATCTCAATTATGCATTAACCAATCAAAAGAATGTTGAGTCGACATATTTAATGCAGGAAGGTTTGGAGGCGATGTCATTTTTAAGAGATATTGGTTGGACAAATAATTTTGGATCCCTTTCTACTACTACAACCTATTATCTAGTTTGGAGCGGTTCTAGGTGGGCAACAACCACTACAGAGCAATACGTAGATGGAAGTTTCTTGAGAAGTATTTCTGTTACAGATGTTAAAAGAGATGCTAATAGTGACATTGCGACAAGTGGAACCTACGATCCAGACATAAAGTTGGTGACTGTTTCAGTTTCATACTTGCTTGGGCAAGCGACAACCACTAAATCTATGTCTAGATACATAGTTAACATAAGATAATGATAAAAATTCGCTCAAAAAAAGATGGCTACACACTCGTTGAGATGATTATTTATGCAACAATTCTATCATTTGTGGCAGTTGTAGTGGTGTATACTCTCTTCTCTTTTGTTTCTTTATATAGAAACGTATCAGCTCTGCGTGTGGCCGAGAATTCGGGTATATATTCTATAGAGAGAATGAGTAGAGATATTATATATGCGACAACTGTAGATACTGGAAATAGTACTTTAGGGACAAGTCCTGGAGTGCTTACTATTATCGCATCTGATGGTGGTATATCTACGACCACTAAATACTATGTAGACAACGGTGTGCTTAAGGTAGATGTTAACGGATCTTATGTTGGGCCACTTACAGGTAGTGGGGTAGAAGTTATTGGTTTAACTTTCTATCATTCAGATAGCGGAAAGTCAGATGCGGTTAGGGTAGATTTATCACTCAGAGGCACATCAAGGGGTATAATTAAGGATAAGAATTATCACACTACAATACTACTTAGAGGATCATATTAAAGAGAAATTATGAGACACAAAAACAAAAAGAGAAGTGATAGTGGTCAGGTAATGCTTGCGATGGTTGTTCTATTTCTTTTTGCGACGATGACTGTTGTTTTTGGTGCAATAAATCCAATTTTGAAACAAGTTACAATAAGTAAGGCAGTGTTAAGTTCACAGGAGAGTCTTTATCTCTCTGAAAGTTCTGTGGAAGATGTTTTATATCGTCTGAAAAACAGTAAATCAGTTTCAACTACTGAGATTTTGTCATTAAACAATGCAACTACCAGTACAACTATCTCAGACGTAACTGGAGGTAAGCTAATCGTTTCTATAGCTGAGAAAAATGATAATTATAGGAAAACCCAAGCAAAAGCAGTTTTTGGTACCGGGGTGGCTTTTCATTATGGTGTCCAGGTTGGGCAAGGAGGATTTAATATGAGTAACAATGCGGGGGTAACAGGTAATGTTTATTCAAACGGAAATATTACTGGGTCAAATGGTTCGTTTATAACTGGTACTGCTATTGCTGCAGGAGCAACTAGTACAATAAGTGGCACAACAGTAGGAACTGGGATAACAGGGGA
>JBAQWP010000005.1:0-6320 GCA_049298975.1 Minisyncoccia bacterium | reverse complement strand
ATTTAGGATAGGTCTTGCCCCAGAAGGGTGGCGTGAGTTGTACCAGCACTTGTTGTCAAAAAACATTACTGCCGGAGAAATGCTTTCTTGCGGTCTTATTAAAAAAATAGAAGGTACCCCAAATTCCTTCTATGATACTTTTAGAGGAAGAATAGTTTTTCCAATAAGTGATTCATCTGGTAGAGTTGCAGGTTTTTCTGGAAGAATAGTTGTAGCTGATGAAAAGTCACCTAAGTATCTTAACAGTCCTGAAACTATATTATTCAACAAGAGTGAAATACTTTTTGGTCTAGATAAAGCAAAAAAGGATATTAGACAGCATGATTACTCAGTTATTGTTGAGGGTCAAATGGATCTGGTGATGATGCATCAAATTGGGATAACAAATACAGTGGCAACCTCCGGAACTGCTCTAACTCATGATCAACTGGTAAGACTTAAGAGACTATCTAATAGATTAATAATCTGTTATGACGGTGACGATGCAGGATTTAATGCTTCAAACCGGAGTAGTAAGATCGCTCTGTCGCTTGGTATGGAGCTTAAGGTGGCGAAGATGCCAGATGGTAAGGACCCAGCAGATCTAGCAAAAGAACGCCCAGAAATTCTTGCGGGCGCGCTAAAGGATTCCAAACATATTATTGATTTTTACACTGACAGTTTACTTGAAAAGAAAATATCAGGAAGGGAGCTAGGTGAGGAAATTAGAAAGAATGTTTTGCCTTACATCGCAGAGTTACAGAGCTCAATAGAAAAATCTCATTTTATTAAGACTATTGCACAAAAAGCTTTTATAAAAGAGGACGCATTATGGGATGATCTGAAACAAATCGCGAAAAAGGAATCGCCGATCATAGCTGAAAAAATTACTCAAAAGCAGGACAGTAAGATACACACAATCGAAAGAAGAATATTAGGAATTATCTGGTGGCAAGAAGGAAATAAAACACCTTTGCAAGATGTATCTGTACATGAGATCAAGAAAAGAGCAAAAGATATTATGGGCAAAAGATATGAGGAAGTGGTCCAGGAACTGGAAAAAGCGAAAGAAACACTTTTGTTTGAGACTGAAAGTTATTATAATGGCAAGGAAAATATTAAAAGAGAAATAGAGGAATTACTACTAAGTTTAGAAGAAGAATATTTAAAAAATCAATTCTCCATCGCTATGAATGCATTACAGAAATCAGAACAGATAAAGGATAGTTCAAAGGTCCTGAGTTATCTGGAGGAATGTCAGCGTCTGTCGCAGAAGATAAATAGCATTAAATTAATAAAGAATTCATATGAAAAGTAAGACAAAGAGTTCAAAAAAGAATAAGTCCACTTTGCGAAAACCTGCAAAAAAAGCAGTCAAGAAAGTCGCGAAAAGGAAGAAAGAAGGCAAGATTAAAATTCCTAAAGTTAGGGCTAAGAAATTTAAAAACTCAAGCGCTCTGAAATCATTTAAGGATGAGAAAAAAGTAGTAGTAAAAAAAGCTGATAGACAAAGTCAGGGTCTTGAGAGGCTTATTGGCAAAGGCAAGGAGAGAGGTTATGTTACATATGATGAGATTCTAAAAGAATTTCCAACAGTGGAGGAGGATATAGTTTTCCTTGATGAACTTTACGATAAACTATCACAAAGTGGAGTTGATATTTTGGAAGGAGGGGGTTTGCTGGAGAATCCAACAGCAGATGAACTTTTGGGTAAGAAATTTGTATATGGTTCAAAAGGTCCAGATAGTACTTACGACTCTATCCAAATGTATTTGAAGGAGATAGGACAATATCCACTTATTTCAGGTGGAATGGAAAAAGAGTTGGCTAAAAGAATAGAAAACGGAGATGAGGAGGCCAAAAATCTTTTAGCTCGAGCAAATCTTAGATTGGTGGTTTCTATTGCCAAGAAGTATGCAAACAGATCCGCAGATTTAACACTTCTCGATCTTATTCAAGAGGGGAATTTAGGGCTTTTTAAGGCAGTCGATAAGTTTGATTGGACTAAAGGGTATAAATTTTCTACCTACGCAACCTGGTGGATCCGCCAGGCTATTACCCGTGCACTCGCAGACCAGTCTAGAACTATTCGTGTACCAGTGCATATGGTGGAAACTATCGCAAAATACAAACAAGTTGTGCGAAGACTTTCTCAAGATTTAGTAAGAGATCCTCTACCGGAAGAAATTGCTGTGGAGATGAATCTTCCAGTAGATAAGGTTTATACTATCGAAAAAATTGATCAATCAACTCTTTCTTTAGAGACTCCAATAGGTGAGGACGGTGATGATAGCAAATCAAAACTAGGAGACTTTTTGGCGGACGATAAAATTCTTTCTCCCGATCAAGAGTCAGCTAGAAGAATAATCTCAGACCAGGTACGTGAAATACTAAACGATTTACCCGAGAAGGAAAGAAGAATTCTAGAACTTAGGCATGGACTAGTTGACGGAGTGACGCACACACTAGAAGAAGTTGGTAAAGAATTTGGTGTGACTCGTGAACGTATCAGACAAATCGAGGCAAAAGCTCATGAGAAAATCAGACAACACGATAAAATAAACCGCCTAAGGAATTATTTCTAAATTGAGTCATTTTAATATTTTATTTTCTAAATAATTCATGGTAATCTTCTGATGGAGGGTTTCATGGACCTGAAAAAACAGGATTGGGGACCTACTGCTGGGCTCTTTGTTATCAGTGCTGTGATTCTAGGTAGTGTACTACTCTGGGTTAGGTATTTTGTGGTGATTCCAGTCTTTGTAGGTGTTAGGTAATGTTTAAAGAGATTTTGAACGGAGACGACGCGCCGACAGTCAAACCAGATATAAAGTATATTACACATGATCAAATCCTAAATCTTGGACCATGTGAGAAATGTGAGGTTAAAGGGTGCTATAGCCCTTACCCTTACCAGGGGCCATATATCCTCTGTGTCAAATGTGGATTTATGGTCAA
Source organism: Minisyncoccia bacterium (assembly GCA_049298975.1). Taxonomy (GTDB): domain Bacteria; phylum Patescibacteriota; class Minisyncoccia; order Phycocordibacterales; family DATDWN01; genus C7867-006. The sequence continues at coordinate 3,383 of JBAQWP010000005.1, read as the reverse complement.
AGGCGTCGAGATTCTCATGGTTAGCGAAAAGTAGGCTCTGCGAGAGGGTGGCGATCTTTGCCACCCACGTAGGGTTTTTTGTTATAAGCAATAACCCCGCGATAACTCGCGGGGTATTGTGTGAATCTCAATCAATATGTCTCAAAATGTTGTTGAGACATGGCGCTCGTTTGAATTTACTCTGGGAGATATTGATTATCGCCCAAGGGGTGTCTTCAACATTTATTCTAAGCACATTTACATATGGCTGTACCCCATCGTCAGCTTTGATTATTCTCACACGGAACTTGTCTGCACTCCAAGTGAGAAGCTTAGTTGAGTTGTCTCCTGTTTTTTCATCATCGAAGTTGAACAGGAGGTATGCTTCTCCACTTTTCCACTTAGGAGGAGAGTATCGAAAAAGTTGACCACAATTCTCGTAGCCCTTACTTCTCTCTATCATTTCGTTGGTTGGAAGAGTAATCCAACCTCTACTTCCAGGCTCAACCCCAGTGTATTTCGGAGGCTGAATGCCTTCCTTGAGGAGTGCAACGACCAAAACAAGCAAACCTAGTGTGCTTCTCATGGGAACTCCCTTCTGTCTTTATTTTAGTTATTTTAACTTAAATGTAAACTAGTCTAAGTGTATTCGTTTTTTTAAAATGCTATTCTATACAGATGAAAAAAGTAGGCATAAAGGAGGAATTTTTAAGGCAATATAAAGCTCTAAATAAGGACCAAAAAGAGGCTGTGGATGCTGTAGAGGGTCCAGTGATGGTAATTGCTGGCCCTGGTACAGGTAAAACGACAATCTTGACCCTACGAATAGCAAATATTCTAGACAAAACAGACACACCCGCTTCCGGAATTCTCGCGCTTACTTTTACAGAAAGTGGAGTAAAGTCGATGAAGTCTAAGCTCCGCAAAATAATTGGTGAAAGAGCAGATGAGGTACGTATCTATACTTTCCATGGTTTTGCTTCTGCGGTTATATCAGAATTTCCTGATCACTTTCCTCATTTATCCAGGTCAAAGCAAATTACAGATATTGAGTCTAATTCAATAGCCAGAGAAATAATTGCAGATAAAAAGTATTCAAAACTGCGTCCTTTTGGTGAGCCAGACTATTATATTAACAAAATAATAGGTGCCATAAGTGATGCTAAGAAGGAAGCATTTGGTCCGACTGATTTAGAGAAATTTGCAAGACTGGAAGTTGAGAGGATAAAGGAAGACCCAAACTCGATATCTACTCGAGGTGCAAGTAAGGGTCAAATGAAGGCAGAGAGTCTAACTAGGATAGAGAAATGTGAAAAAACTATCCTACTTGCAAAAGTTTTTGAGGAGTATGAGAAGAGGAAAAAGGAGCAGTTTAAAATGGATTTTGATGATCTGCTGTATGAGCTTTTACTTGCACTAAAAAATGATGAATTGCTTTTGAGATCTCTTCAAGAGAAGTTTCTATATATTTTGGTTGATGAACATCAGGACACCAATGATTCCCAGAATTTAATTGTTTCATATCTGGCTAACTTTTTTGAAAGCCCCAATCTTTTTGTGGTTGGAGATGAGAAGCAGGCTATATATCGCTTTCAAGGTGCGTCCGTGGAGAATTTCTTGAAGTTTCAGAATACATGGAGAGATATGAAAATTATTTCTCTTAGAGACAATTATAGGTCTCATCAAGCAATTTTGGATGCGACTTTTTCCATGATAGAGAGCAACTATGAGGGTAATGAACATGAAAAGCTCAGAGTAAAGTTAAAATCAGGTACAAAAGGAAAAGAAAGGCCAATTGATCTTGTGGTTTCTAAGGACATTAATTCTCAAAATTCATATCTTATGGAGGAGATTTCCAAAATCTCAAAGGCTGAACCTGAGGCAACAGTCGCAATAATTTTGAGATGGAACAGGGATATAGATGATCTGCTTAGTTTGAGCCGTGCTAAAGGAATTCAAATTTCTGCAGAGAGAGGTGTGGATATTTTTTCGCATCCTTTTGGTGTTGCATATTTTAATTTACTAGAGTTAGTAGATAATCCAGAGAATCTAGAGGCTCTAGCTATTTCAGTCGCTACTTGTTTGTGGGGGTTAAAACTGGATGAATCAGTTCAGATTTTGAAGCAGATAAAGACAGGAAACATAAAAGATGTTTATGATAAACTTCCTGAGTTTGTAGATTTACAAAGAAAAGTTCTTGATGATAGTCCAATATCTTTCCTCATCGAACTTGCTAGAGTCTCAAATCTAGCGACAGAGTCTAGACTTAAAGACCCTGTGGTTGCAGAAGTTTGGAGAGCTATTGTTGAACTTGCAAAGGAAATAGCAACAGGTAGAGAAATTAACGATACAAAAACACTGGTTAAGGAGCTACTCAGCTACAAAATAACAGCGGATAGTAAAAATATAAAAATAAGTTCTGGCGGCACAGATAGTAAGATTCAGATAATGACTGCACACTCGTCCAAGGGTTTAGAATTTGACTATGTTTTTATTCCATTTGCACTCGAGGAATATTGGATAAGAAGGAACAAGGGCTCGAGTTTTATTCTGCCAAAAGAGAGAGAAGAAGGTGATTCCATCAAGGATTCCAGAAGGCTTTTTTACGTTTCCCTAACTAGAGCCAGAAAACATGCAGTAATAATAACTCCCCAAAAAAGTGATCTTGGAGATGATTTTTTGAACGTTAGGTTTGTAGATGAGTTAGATAAAGACAGAGTAAGAGTCTTACAAGCTAAAACTGAAGCTGTTCCGAACGAATTGTCACTAAATTTTGTTAGTGAGGAAAGTAAGCAGAGAGAACTCATAGAGTACACAAAGAGAGTGTTATTGGAAAGAGGTATTTCTGTGACAGCCTTAAATCATTATCTAAAATGTCCAAACCAGTTTTTGTTTAAAAGCATACTAAAAATTCCTGAAGCACCGAATCCAATATCTGAAAAAGGTATTGCAATGCACAAAGCTATTTCTGAGGTTTGGAGAAACAAAGACAAGTCTGCCTCGGTTATAAAAAAAGTTATTGATTCCGCAGTCAAAGCATATTTAGAAACATCCTTAATTTCCAAATCTGAAAGAGAGTTGATTTTAGAAGAGCTTGTTTTTAATAGCGACAAAGTAGCTGAGTCTCTACATGAACATTTTGTTCTGGTGGGACAAGTGGCAACGGATAAATGGCTAGATAGGGTTTTCACCACTAAAGTTTCAGATGAAGAAGTCGAGGTCACTCTCCATGGTCAAATGGATGCGATAATTCACAATGAAAAAGAGACGCGAGTTTTTGACTATAAAACTAAGGAGGGGATGACTTCAAACCAAATAAAAGGTCTTACCAAGAGTTCTGACGGAGCTTATTTTAGGCAACTAGTTTTCTACAAGATTCTTACAGAGAATAATCCACTTTACAA
>JBAQWP010000004.1:0-4904 GCA_049298975.1 Minisyncoccia bacterium | reverse complement strand
TTGTTTTGCCTGTGAACTATCCGGTGAACTCTTGAATAGGAAATATCCCAGAGCCAACACCACAACTGAAACTATAATAATCGAGACTATTGGTGATTTTCCATCGTCATTGTTTTTGCTCATATTTTTGTTTTTTATATTGCTTAATAAATACGTACGAGATGATTACTACTATACCGATGAACATAAGTGCCCAGATATATTCGGGAATTAAACCGAAAAATCCCTTAGTAGCATTTAAGAACTTTGCGTTATAGATGTTCATCTCAAGCTGATAATTAGATTTCATGGACAACTTATCTCCGAATGCCAGATATGTTATATATCCTCCCATCAAGAGAAAAATTAATCCGGAAATGAGTTCCGAAACTGTAATTATCCAGACCCAACTGCCAATTTTCATTTTCACTGTCTTTTTTGCATTTGTAAATTTCTCTGTTAGATTAACCTTGTCAAGAAATACCGCAATGATAAAGAGGGGTATGGTCATCCCAACCACATAGGCCAAGGTATATATTGCACCCCAAACAATTGTTCCACTTGCAACTCCAAGCGTTAACACTCCCGCTAACACTGGTGCACAACAAACAGTTGCTACTGCAGAGAAGATACCAAGGATGTAGATTGATGAGACGTGTTTCTTCATTCCGTCACGAACTGAAGTTGGTGCAGAGAACTTCTTGCCAAAAAGCATTGAGAGTCCCAGCACCATCAGGAAAATCCCACCAACAGTAAAGATTATGTTGTGATATTCGCTGAATAGTTGAGCCAAGAAAGAAGCTCCTAATCCAATTGGCAGAAATACTGTCAAAACTCCCAGAAAAAAGACAAAGGTCATAAAGAAAATTTTGTATTTCTCCTTGAATATGTTTGCTAAGTAAGATGGGAGTAGGACGGTGATACAGCAAGGGGCAAAGAGTGCAGCCACTCCTGCCACGAACGCCGCTATTAATGATGTTCCTACAAGTGTTTCCATATAATTTTTTGCATGTGGTTATTCTGATAATTATTTTTGTAAGTTAGTAAATCAACAAAAATATCCTTGTGAAAGGATATTGATACAGCACGAAAAAAGCCTGCGCTTAATGCGTGCTGTTACTACAAAGCTGGGCTAAGTTCGAACAAAGAAAGCCAAGAAACGATTTTCTGTCTGCTAAGGAGAGAACGAAGTGTCAGGTCTCGTATACGCTGGGGCAAAGACTCAAGTTTTGGGAGTAGTAAATTTTTATAGAATAGAAATATTGAAACCGAAATGAGAAGCAGGAATGTGAGTAATAAAAGCAAACTTCCGATTGGTGGAACGGTTGTTGTTGTAAGTGTTTGTATTACAGAAACATGGTGCGAGACCATCGCCACAATGTTCGTAGGACACTCTGTTTCGCCTATGACCGAAGCAACGCAACCACTGTTTGAGCCCTCCATCATGGCATGATCAAAAAGTGCAAAACCAAAAATGCCTACTCCGACAAAGCTCATTATTAACAGTAATGTTGCTAGATATTTCATAAAGTTACATGATTAGTATATACCCCCATACCCTATTAGTCAAGGTAGAGATCTGTGGATAATTTAAAGTCAAATTTATGCAGAGCTGCTTATAGTACAAGATTCATATTCATAAAATTCTAAAATAAGTTTAATATCAACGCACTAACGGCTCAGGTGACTTATTCACGTTGTTTTTAAGGAATTCTTTAATTTTCTCTTCGTCAAAGTCGTCTAATTTTAGAAGTCTTCCCCAAGAAGCAAGTGTGATTGGAGAATCATTGGCTAGACGTGGAGTTATAACAAGTCCCACAGGATAGCTTTTAACAAGAGCTTCTATTTTGGACTTTGTTTCATCATCAATTCCTTTATAGGAAATCCAAATTCCACCGTGCTCGAGGTTATGTATCAATTGTTCATCAGGTAATTCATCTTGATACACCCCCCATTCAGCAGGTTGCACATAATGTGGACCAGAGGTGGGTGGATTAGAATTGTAAGGGGCGTGTGAGGCTCCAATAGAAATATGCTCTTGTCCCAAAATAGTAAATTCTTCTCCAGGTCTTGGTGTTTTTGGTCTAGTAGAAAGGTATATTATTCCTCCAAGTATAATAAAAGTAATAACTACCCATATGATTATTTTAATTGTTGATTTTAACTTCGCACGTTGAATTCGTATTTCGCGCTCATCTTTTTTTGGTATGTTTTGATCCATAATTTTTTTGATTAATCTTATAATTCTAAATTTTACAAACTAGAGGATTCTCAATTTGTTTAGCTGTCGCATACAAGGCAGTTGCAAGGAGTATAACTCCAAGAATGCCGAACTCACTACCTCCAAGTGGTAGGTACGAGAGAATCCATGATGCGCCGAACAGTGACAAAAAGCTTGTTAACAGAAACGATCCACAGGCGGCACACCCCATACCCAACACACCGCTTGCAATACCAAAAAATCCAGTCCCGATTCCTGACTTCCTCACTTCATCAATTCTGTGCCGTAAGAAGTACACAACCATAGCGACATTCATACCGATGAGAATTGCTATAGCGATGGTATAAGAAGCAGAAAGCAGGGTGAAATTGGTAACAATGGAGCCTAAAAGACTGGCTGGCAGACTAAGCTTCTGGGACAGAGTAATTCCAGAATGACCCATGATTTTGACTATGAGAGATAGGTTAGGGAGCCATACAGCAAACACAAAGACCAACGCACTTACAACAAGTGCAAGAATCACAAGGCCTGGTTTTCGAAACACCTTTTGTAAAGCTTTAATGATCATGATTATTTAGATGCAAGATCAATGAGCTGTTTTACTGAAGTGTAGGGCTGTGCGCCGGAAAGTGGATATTTCTTTCCGTTCTTTGCGACCACAATACTCCATGGCGTTCCATTACCACCTGTTGCGGTTGCATTCTGAACGTCTTCCTCAATATGGGCGTCATATTTTGTGCTTCCAAGACAGGTATTGAATTTTCCAACATCTAAGCCTACATACTGCGCGATTTTTGGAAGCTCTGCTGAGTCCAGACCATTATTGGCTGGGGTGACTTCGTAGAGACGATCAGCGTATAACCAGAATTTATCGTTTCCGCCCTGCTCATTAGCGCATTCAAGCGCAACCGATTCTTTTCGAGCTTTGGAATGGAGCTGGTCGAGTGGAAAGTGTCTGTATACCCATGCCACCTTTCCATCTTTGCCGTACTCATCCATCACTTCCTTCATTGTGCCGTGAAATCTCTTGCAGAATGGACATTCGGTATCGGAATATTCGACTATTTTGACCGGAGCATCAGGGTTGCCTCGAATGTGGTCGTCTTTGCTAATTGGTCTCATTTGTTCGAGATCTCCAGTTTGCTGTGCAACTTGTTGGGGTTGCTGATTATTTACTGCAGTAGTGGGCGCACCTTTCGATGTGCCAAGATATACCGCTCCGGCAATGAGTATTCCGGAAATAATAATGGCAATTGGAATAGTTAAGGTAGTGGACTGTGCCGGTGTCTGTACCTCTGGTTTTTTTGTTTCCTGTTCCATAATTAATAGTGATTAGGTTTAAATAATTAAGCGAATAAATAAAAACAGCGTTAGTGCGATCCGAAACTACGGATCAACGCTATCCAATCAAACCTCTTAGTAGATTTTTGGATTGAGAATTCCTTTAGAAAAAGCTAGTTCTAGAGGATTAAAAATAATGAAATTAAACCTTTTATGTAAATACAATTTACTAACAATAAGCTTCTGATCAGTAAGTGTGTATGGAAGTGGTGATTTTAGAAAAACAAGAACTGCGAGAAAAATTAATATCAGTAGGGCGAAATTGTCTCTTAAGTGACTAGGTGTGATTAAAAAAGTATTTGTCCAAGACTGTATATGTTGTGATAATGTACCGCCACAGCAAGTTTGCTCAGAATTTATAGATGCAACTTCTAACATATTAATGTTATCCATTTCCATTGGAGAATGACGAAACATATCGACACAAAAAAATCCAAAAACAATAGCTATTGTAGTAACTATAATTATTGGCAACTTTATTATATTTTTAGTACTACTAAAAAACATACCTTGCTATTTTATCAAAACCAAGCAGATAACACAAAAAGTCGCTTGAATCACTTTTGTAAAAATCTAGAAAGGATTTTTTACCCTTCTTACTTCAAAATGAACATGACCACCGGTAGATTTTCCCGTTGAGCCCATGTAGGCAATAACTTGACCCTGAGTTACCGTATCTCCAGTAAAATTTACATTTACAAAAAATCACCGAGTTGTGTCGGTGATTTTTTGTTCTGAATACTGCTCTCAGCAGGTATGCGGTATCGGAATAGATAACTTATGCGGTTTCTCTGTCCTAGACAGGTCGCTCTTTACTTCATCAAAATATCGTTATTTTGACGCGTCTTGAGCGTCGCACGAGCTGGCTGGGAGACTTGGACTCGAACCAAGATACTATCCTCCAGAGGGATAAGTCCTACCATTAGACGATCTCCCAACTTTATTAAGAATCCTAATTCAATGTCTAACTACCAGACAAACCAGAGGTTATTATCTGTGTAATTTAGCTATAACAGAATACGCTAAAATCTGACTTTTTTCAAATACCATTTTGAAAAAAATCGGTCACCCTCAACCATCAATCTAAATGCACTAGAGAGTGCAGTAACACCCCACCGAAATTCGGCTGGGGCATAACTCGTATAAAACCAAAACTCAGTATGATTACTTACTCTTCTTTGGTTTCTTTTTTTCTTTTTTATGTGTTTCGCCTTTAGCCATGACTTTATTATATTACAATGACCTCCTCCCCGCACTCCTCTGGTTACAGAGTCGTACGGGGTTTCGGGATGCAAGGGTTCATGAGAATCAGAAGCGATGAGTGGTACCGTGGTCTTTCTTGCCTTGGTTAGCAATGTACCTC
>JBAQWP010000003.1:0-5831 GCA_049298975.1 Minisyncoccia bacterium | reverse complement strand
GAGGTACATTGCTAACCAAGGCAAGAAAGACCACGGTACCACTCATCGCTTCTGATTCTCATGAACCCTTGCATCCCGAAACCCCGTACGACTCTGTAACCAGAGGAGTGCGGGGAGGAGGTCATTTTTATAAAAAAATGGGCTACTAGGATTGACAGGTAGCTTATTTAATAGTATAAATAATCATAGATCTCAGAATTTTATTTTGACCGGCATTGCCGGAGAAGGAGCTAGAATGAAAACCTTAGTTCGGTTGCTTTTTGCGTTCGTGATTTCGGGACTTGTCTCGGTTCCGGCGCGGGCCGAGACCAGATACGGGGTCCAGGGCTGGATGGGAACAGCTGACACCCGATTGGTTTTCGATAGGAGACAAGATAGCAAGGGCCTTTACTGGATCTTCACCGAGGCAAATGGTGGAGGGCTCGTGGTAGAGCATAATGACGGCTCAACTGATGCTATCATGTTTACCGGCGAGCGTAGACTACGCTCTGTCCTCGAGCCTGATGTATATGATAGGCAGAAAGGCTTCATGTACGAGCATTTTGTCCCAATGTTTGTGGACAAACCATCGTTCGACTTGGGGCCTGTTGTCTCCGGAGGTATGCTCTTTGGAGCAGGAGGTACCACTCTCACGTTAACCGGCGGTGGCGCGATCCGAGCTAGGATTAAGCCCCTTGGCGGGAGGTTTTACGGAGAGGGTGGTTTTACCAGAACTCGTCGTGGATTCGTCGGTATGGGGCTACAGTTCCTTTCAGCATACTAGCTGAAAGAGAGGGCGGATGTTGCTTTACCTCAACAAACCGCCCTTTATCGTAAAAGTAAGTTTACATATTTATGAAGTTGTGATTAAATCAACAACGGAGACAAGCCAGCAGGGTTTGTCGTTTCGAAGGAGGCGTCTATGATCGCACAGTGTGAGGACTCAAGAAAATTCTCGACGGCATTTGCACAAGCACTTTCGTACGCTTTGGCGAATGTTGTTGCGAGGGCTCAATTGAAGAGTCTTCCAAGACCGGAGATTGATATGGTAAGTGTTGTTTCTCGACTTACCAAGCTTCCCGTGACTACGATTGAAGACATGAGAGATGGACTTGCTTTCCGTCAAAGATCTAAAGTCGCGCTTGTCGCAGAGTCTCTATTCCCATTTGTAGGGAACGAAAGAGCTGCAGAGCGACTTATTCAAAGCGCTCAAGCAATGACACCATGCGGTGTTATTTCCCCTGAAGTGTATGCGAAGATGACACCAATCATTGACTCGGCAAGTATGCAACAGTTGCATCGGCCTTGGCGATTGCCTCATCGAGAGAGAGTTTAGTAGGAACTGGAGTGGGGGTCGCGAAGTCGCGGCCCAACACTCTTTTTTTATACAGATTTTTTGAAATTCAATTCTCGTCTTCTTAGCCTAACTGACTTTGGTGTTATTTCCACAAACTCATCTTCAGACATTATTTCCATCGCTTTTTCAATATCAAGTTTTACTGTTGCGGCAAGATAAACTGAGTCATCTGAACCTGAGGCTCGCATATTGGTAAGTTGTTTACCCTTGGTCGGATTTACATATAAGTCGTCACCTTTGGAAACATTTCCTATAACCATTCCTTTGTAAACTTCTGTACCTGGGTCAATGTAGAGGGTTCCTCTTTGTTGTAGGTTATCAAGTGAGAAAGCAAGAGCCTTACCACCTTCCATAGAAACCATAGAGCCGTATCTGTTTTTCTTTATATCTCCTGCGTATTCTCTAAATTCAATAAATCTAGAAGATAGAATTCCTTGGCCTTTGGTGTCCACTACAAACTGTCCACGGTAACCCAATAGTCCTCGAGTAGGAATTTCAAAAATAAGTCTTTGCTGATTTTCATGTTGTTTTACGTTCATAAGTAACCCCTTTCTTTCTGTGAGCCTGGAAATTATTGAGCTAGCTATATCGTCGGCAACATCTATAGTGACTTCTTCATATGGCTCAAATTTTGAACCGTTTATTTCCTTGATAATTACTTGGGGTTGAGATATTTGGAGTTCATAACCTTCTCTTCTCATGTTTTCACAAAGAATAGCAATGTGAAGTTCACCACGACCATATACCATGTAGTAATCGCCAGAGGTAAAGTCTACTTTTAACCCTACGTTTACTTCTAGTTCTTTTTCTAATCTATCCCGTATCTGTCTACCAGTAACATATTTTCCTTCTCGGCCAGCAAAAGGTGAATCATTAACAAGAAAGTTTAGGGAAATAGTTGGTTCATCAATGTTTATGGACGGAAGTCTTTCTGCGCTTTCATCTTTGCAAACAGTGTCACCTATATATATTTTTGGTAGTCCAGCAATCATAACAATGTCACCCGAGCGGGCCTCTTTTACCTCAATGCGCTTGGTACCTTCAAATGTAAAAAGTTTAGTAAGCTTGCCAGAAGAAACACTTCCGTCATGCTGTTTTAGGAATACTTGGTCATTGTCTTTTATTATTCCCTCATAAATTCGACAGACCGCCATTCTTCCTAAAAAGTTATCATAAGCAAGGTTAAATGATTGAAGTCGTGCAGGCACGTCGTCTTTGGTGTTTGCTGGTGGGACTTCTTTCAAAATTGTATCAAGCAAGGGGGTAAGATCTTTGGCTTCGTCGGTAAGTTTCATTTTTGCCACCCCTTGCTTTCCAATTGCGTATACTGTTGTAAAGTCGATCTGGTCATTGTTTGCACCTAATTCGATAAAAAGCTCCAAGACCATTTCATGGACTTCGTCGGGGCGCGCTGCCGGCTTGTCTATCTTGTTTATTATTACAATAGGTTTCAAGCCGAGCTCTAGGGATTTTTTAAGTACGAAACGTGTTTGAGGCATTGGACCTTCTTGTGCATCCACCAAAAGCAAAACTGTATCTATGGATCGCAAGACTCTTTCTACTTCAGAGCCGAAATCGGAGTGACCAGGTGTATCTACAATATTTATTTTCGTGTCTTTATAAAAAACAGAAGTGTTTTTTGCATAAATAGTAATACCTCGCTCTAGTTCGAGGGCGTTTGAATCCATAGTGACATTTTCGTCGGTAACCATCCCAGTTTGACGCATGAGTGCGTCTGTAAGGGTGGTTTTGCCGTGGTCTACGTGGGCAATTATCGCGATGTTCCTTATCTCCATATTAGTTGTAGGTCTGTGGTTCACAGCTCTGGTCTTTTTGTTCGATTTCTACGTTGCTCGCTCCGTTCGTTCCCGCAGAGTACTATAATGTACACTTTGGTCACGATACTCACTCGCGCCTTGAACTCGAACAAAAATCCCTAGAGGTTCTTTATATTATTATTAGTAAATTGTTATGATTTAAAAATCCGCTCCTGCGGAATAATGTATTTGGAATTAAAGCAAAAAAATGGTCAAAAGTAAAGCCTAAGTAGAAGTGTTCATTTCTTGATTGCTAACCACTTAAACTTTATGAGATTATTAAGGCATGTTCCTTAGCCCCCAGGAGGCGCTTTCCATACTAGAGCAATACAAATACTTGCTCATTTTTCCCATTACCGTAATTGAGGGGCCTATAATAACTGTTATTGGAGGATTTCTAATTTATCTTGGCTATCTTGATGCTTCGGTAGCTTTCTTTTTATTAGTTATGGGTGATTGGATTGGAGATGGGTTGCACTATCTTTTGGGTCGGTACTATTCTAAAGCAAAATGGTTTAAGAAAATAGGAAGGATTCTTGGTTATGATGAGAAAAGGGAAAAAATTGTCGAGGAGCATTTTAAAAAACATCCAGGTAAAACTGTACTCTTGGCAAAAATATCACATGGGGTAGGTGGTTTTATACAGATTGTGGCTGGTATGGCTCGTATGGATTTTTGGCAATTTATGAAATACAGTCTTTACGGAGCTCTGCCGAAAACGTTTGTTCTGATTATGGTTGGATATTATTTGGGAAACTCCTATATGAAGATAGATAAATATATGAATAATATTGCCTTTTTTGTTATCGTCATTTTCCTAGCATTAGCAATATATTTCACTATAAAAAATATGGTGGATAAAAAAATTACTGAAGATAATGTGATATAATTATTTTTATGCAACTTCCGGATATACTTTTAATGCCTAAATTTGGTAAAATCGATCTCGATGTGTTTGTAAGTCGCCCAATACTCACACTTTTTTTTATTGGATATCTTGCTGTTTACATAGTACTTTCCTTTATCCTGTTTTACCACTGGAGAACCTATGGTATGAAAAGTAGAGGAGTGGTAGTGGCGGAGTCGATTTTTGTTGTGGTCGCAGCCGTTCTTTTTCTTTTGGCGGCACTTTCATTAACATTATATTAATATGGCAAATTACAAGGCACTAGCATTACATGAGGGTGAAGATGTGATAATGGAGGTTCGAAAACATTGGGTAGTTTTTTTGGGTTACGGGGCTGGTCTTGTATTTATGGCTTGCCTGCCACTTGTCGCCTTTATGCTTGTAAGTGTGTATGCGCCTGCCGTCTTCTCCTATATTTCTGGAAGTATTTACTCTCTGTTTTCTTTTGTGTATTTACTTTGGGTTTTATCACTTTGGATACTATTTTTTCTTGATTGGACAAAATATTACTTGGATGTTTGGTATGTCACCCAAGAAAGGATAATAGTTGTAGAACAAAGAACGCTTTTTGATAGGCAAGTTTCAAATGTTCGTTTCGATAGAATTCAGGATGTTTCAGTAAATATTGATGGCGTTATTGCTACATTTTTGGATTTTGGGAATATAGTTGTTCAGACTGCAAGTGAAGATAACACAAAATTTACCATTACCACTGTGAGGCATCCAGAGGAGGTAAGAAGAGTTGTTTTTTCTCAGCATAACATGTTGTCTCAGAGACATAACAAACAAGGCTTGGGGAATACTATAGTGTAATAAGTAGTGTCAAGTTGTATAATATAGTTGTGAGATTTTATTATTAATAATTTTGTTAAGTATGAAATCATTACACATGGTTACTTTTATCCTTCTAGTTGTAGGAGGATTAAACTGGGGTCTAGATGCGCTAAACTACAATTTAGTTGAAATGCTTCTAGGATCTTGGCCCGGAGTTGTGAAGGCGGTTTATATCTTAGTTGGGTTGTCTGCAGTTTATGAAATTGCGACACACAAAAAGAATTGCAAAGAATGCCGGGGTTCATCACCTGCATCAATGTAGTAAATCAAAAGACCTCAGACGGGGTCTTTTGATTTACTCAGTTAAAAAGGTCGATTAGATAGCTGTCTATATTTCTCTGATCCAGAGCGTAAAAGTAAGTATTGTCGTTGTGGATTCTAGTTGCTAAGTTGATACCGACATACCTCCAATGCCATGGTTCAAAAACATAATATGTATTCTCTTTGGGGTAGGAAAGCACAAAACCATATTTATATGCATTGTCTTGAAGCCATTTGTATTCTGCCGTTTTGTCGAATCCATTTATCACTGCACCGTTTTTAGTGTTAGTGAAATCTAGTGTTGTGCCGAGTTGGTGCTCAGAATATCCTTGGTCCGCAGAAAACTTGTTCGCTCCAGTCCCATAGGTGACAGTATAGGTGGATTTTAGAGAGCCCTGTTCTTTGAATGATCTGTACGCGGAAAGTATTTTTAGGTCAACACCTTGTTCAGTGGCATCAGCAAGCATTTTATACAAGTATGGCAATACTTTAGAGTTTATCTGAGTCGTCTTTTCTTTTTGTATTAAGTAAATAGGGTCAATACTTGAAAGTCCTTCTGGATTATAGTTTTCATTTAGGAAATAAACTTTAGAATATTTTTTTAGGAGTTCTGAATCAGTTTGACTAAGTTTTTCTAAAACCCCAACTGTACCTGCAAGGTTTTGAATTTGGTTTT
>JBAQWP010000002.1:0-1713 GCA_049298975.1 Minisyncoccia bacterium | reverse complement strand
CATGCTCACTACGTTCGCATGCCCTACTCCACGAACGAGAACCCTAGCCTTCACTACGCTCAGGCATAGGAACCTCGTTCGTTCCGTCTGGCCATGTTGTTGTTTTTTGCTTTACTATGCCTATTCTCGATCATAAAACCGAAAGTATTATATAATTAATATATATTAGATACATATTATGAGAAAAAGAAAAACAACATTCTCAAATAGGATTAAAGTCGATAACATAAAAGGATATTTTGAGCGGGAAGTTACTAAATTTGGAACTGGTGCAAAGATTGATTGTCCTAAAGAATATCTCGGAGAAAAGGTGATTATTCTTGTCAAGAAAAAAAGAGCTAAGAAAGCTCAGTAAAAATGAATTAATAGATTTGCTTCTTAAAGAGGAAGAAGCCCGGCAAGATATTGAAAAAAGATTAGAAAAACTCGAACATCATCTTAAAGCGTTTGATAATCCTCATACTCCTTCTTCAAAAAAACTAAAGAAAAATACCGAGAAGAAAACTGAAGAGGATAAAGAGAACAAACCTCGCTTTCCAGGAAAACCTAAAGGAGGAAATGGTGGTGGGATTGAACTTCCGCCTCCTGATGAAATTATTGAGCATAAACTTGATGTTTGTCCTGTTTCTGGTTTACCTCTGGGAAGACCAATCGGGTATTGGAAGAAAACTGAGATTGATTTTCCTGATAAGCCAATAAAAGTGATTGAGCATAGAATTATGAAATATATTTCTCCTGCAACGGGAGAAATAGTTTTTGCAAATATCAGTTTATCAAAAGGGATTTACGGAAAAAATATTCAAAGTATTGTTGTCATGTTAAAAAATATGACAAACTCTCATGGAAAAATTGCGGATTTTATGAGAGAACTTGGCGCACCAAGTTTTAGTGATGTGGAAGTTCAAAATATAACCAACAAATTCGCAGAAAAATTAGAAGCTGAAAGAAACCTAATGCTCGAAGAGTTAAGAAATTCATCATATGTTCATGCTGATGAAACTGGTTTTAGAATAGACGGTAAAAATGGGTATGTTTGGGGTGTTTTTACAAAAACAATTTCAATATTAAGCGCTGCTAGAAGCAGGGCAAAAATAAACATTAAAGAACTTCTCAAAAATTTTAAAGGAATAATTGTTGTCGACGGTTATAATGCCTATAAGGAGTTTTTATTGAAGCAGCGTTGCTGGGCACATCTTATCAGAGAATTCAAAGATTATGCAGAAAATAATCCTGAAATATTAACTCAATATAATCGACTAAAAAAACTTTATGATGACATGAAAATTCTCAATGAAAAACCACCAGACGAGCGAGCAATTGCTCGCTGTAAATGGACATTAAACGACATAGTTGTTTGTCTCAAGACAATTAAAAAAGCAAAAGGATTAGTAACGCTGATAGAAAATGGAGGAGATGATTGGTTTACTGCGTTGTATTATGAAGGTGTTCCGCTTGATAACAATCATGCAGAAAGAGAACTACGACCAATAGTTCTCCTTAGAAAAAGTATTGGCTGTTATAGAAATGAAAAAGGCAAGAAATGGATAGATAATGTTGTTTCAGTACTGCATTCATGGAAATTGCAAGGAAAAAACATCTTCAAAAATCTCAATTCCATTGCTTGCTGACTTATTACTTACGAAAAAAGAAACAAATATAAAAAATATTCGAAAATTATTTTTTCTGATAAAGAGCAGTCAAATCTCTTCGTAC
>JBAQWP010000001.1:0-4678 GCA_049298975.1 Minisyncoccia bacterium | reverse complement strand
GATTCCACCTGTGCTTCTGCAATGCTTATATCTTCTACTCTTGCTCCAGTCTGCTTTAGCGCAAGTGATGCATTTACTTGTGCTAAGGCATAATTTGCTGATTTTATTGCCTGATAGTTTGATGTAAGAGTTGTATATGAAGTGTCAACTGTAGCCTTCGCACTCGCAACGGATGTTACGTAAGCAGTCACTGCTGTTTGAGCTCCGGATGTAGTGATTTGTGTGTAAGTATTAAGTATATTTATGATATTACTCATATAACTACTCACCTTCTGGAGATAAGCTAAAGAATCAGCAGTTAGTTCATCAATATTTGAATCACTTATTGCATTTAGTTTTAGAGACCAATTAGCAAGAATAGAATTAATTTCAACCCTGTTATTATTTGCGGTTGAAACAGCCTGAGCGTTTGTTTGTACTGTATTAGCTACTCCAAATTGAGGAAAATTTGACTGTGGATTAGAAAATAGGATATTTGTCGCAGAAATCACCTGAGTGTACGAATCGCTATATGACTTATTTAATTGATTAATGAGTGTTTGTTTAGCGTTATCTAAAGTCGCTTTGGCTGAATCCACTGCAGCCTGACTTACTGCAACATCCTGCGTAGTTGCCCCAGATTTTATTTTTTCCAAGTTAGCCTTAGCTTGTGATAGTGCCCCCCTAGCACTTTCAAGCGATGCCCCTACTGTACCCTGATCAAGAACCGCCAAAACAGCTCCTTGTCTGACTACATCCCCTTCTTTAATATTTATTCTTCTGACTACTCCACCGGATTGAAAACTAAGACTCAAATCAGTAGAACTAACAACCTGTCCAGTTGTAAGAACTGTTTTAGCAATACTTTTTCTAGTAACAATTGCTGTCTGAATAGACTTATTAACTGGCTCTCTAATAAAGAAATACCACCCTAAAAATAGCAAAAAAAGTGCAAGTAAAGTATATAGTATTTTTTTTGTGGTTATAAACAACTTAATTTTCATCATTAATGTGGTAATTTTCATATGACTATAGAATAACAATAAATTAAACGATAGAAGGATTCTATCACAGATTAGCCCATTGACTAATACAATCATTTTAGCAATTAATTACTAATTCAACCCTTTACAATTTCCGCCTGGTGAGAAACCAGCAGTCCGAGCCTCTTCGATTGACTTAAAATACACCCTGTTCTCTGGCTTAATCCTCTTTACGGTTCCACACCAGGGAAAATAATATTTCCTACCAGATTTTGAACCTATTACCTCCGAACTAACCTCTGGTACAGGCATAATCACAGTCTCTTTTTTTGTACTGGTAGAGATATTTTCTTTTGTAGAGGTTGCCTCAACTTGACCACTTGTACTTGTTGCAAAAATCGCGTTAGCTGAGTTATAAGTTATGGAAATAGGCGTTTTTTTACTACTTTCGGCTGAGAGCCTTCCGAGACCAAAAAGTATTACGCCCAAAGTTATGGCAATGGCAATAAAATACATAGGAGACTTTACTTTTTCTATGATTTCCTTTATACTCATACTCGCTCGAAACATTAGCAAATACTGATAAATAAATCCATAAATAACTAGTCATGGCACATAAAAAAAGTGCGGGTACAACCAAAAACGGCCGAGATTCGAATCCAAAATATCTTGGCATTAAACTAACTCATGGAGAAAAGGCCTTTCCAGGTGCTATTTTAGTACGTCAAAGAGGTACTGATGTTTTGCCTGGGAAAAACGTTGGGATGGGCAAGGATAATACCCTTTTTGCACTTACTGAGGGGGTTATTGAATACGGAACTAAGAGAAAGACTCATTTTGACAACAAGGTGGTAACAAAAAAAATTGTTAACATTATCTAGAAGAACTATACAATTGGACTTTACAAAATAGCACTTTCGTGCTATTTTGTTTAGTAGAGGTGACATGATAATGGACTATTGCGGACCCAGAAGCCAGTACACTGCAAACTCAGTTGCAGACACACTCTCACGACAGCGAGGTGATTGGTGTCTGAAATGCAAGAGGCATTACAAGAAAGGTGATGCCAGCCACCTCTGCAGTCATGGAGTCATGTGCTCTGAGTGTTCACAAGAGCACAAGAGTCTTGCAAGTCTCTAATACACGGATGGGACCACACGTTGGTCCCATCCGGTTTTTTTAATTCATTTTTTCAACAGACACTTCGAACTCAGCTTTTTTACCTAATACTTCAATTTGTACTTTATGATCCCCTACTTCCTTAATTGGCTTATCTAGTTTTATTGCATCAGCGTCAATATTGAACTTCGTGTCTTTCTTAAGTGCAGCCAAAATAATTTCTCGAGTGAGTCCAGCAAATAGGTGCCCCTTTTCATTGGCCTTTTCCTTGAATCTTAGCGTAACTTTTTTTACCTCTTCTAAATTCTTCAGTAATAGCTCCTCCTGTATTTTCTTATCTGCCAGGTCCATTGCTTTGACCGACTCTATTTTCGCTATTTTGTCAGGTGTAGCTCTTTCAGCTAATCCTCTAGGCAAAAGCATGTTGAGTGCATATCCATCAGCAACATCTTTTATATCATACCTTCTTCCAACTTTCGGAACATCTTTTAAAAGTATAATTTTCACCCCGTTAGAGATAGGAAACCTCTCAAGCTGATGCTCAATTCGGTACCTACCATAATATTAAAACTTGATAAATTTGTGACTGTTCACGGCTTGAGACGTTTCCGTAAGGAAGCCACATGCGGTGATGATCTAGTACGAATACATACTACCAAATATTGTCTGTAAGTTCAAAATGAGTGATCTCTAACGGGGTAAATAGCCCGAGACTAGTTAATAGAAAATGCTGTTGTGGTACTGTTTAAAATTTCAATGGCCTTATTTATCTGGTTATCAGTTCTGTCTTTTTTGAAAGCTTCCTCGTCTAGTTTTATTTCAACATCTGGAGTAAGACCCTGGTGAGATATTGAGACTCCATTTGGTGTCACCCACTTTGCAATTGTGACTTTCAATGAGGTCTTTGGATTATCAGTAATTTCAAAAAGTTCTTGCACAGAACCTTTACCAAAAGACTGTGTTCCAACCAAAGTTGCAACACCGTGATCTCTTAAAGCACCAGCTAGAATTTCAGATGCAGAAGCCGAACCACCATCAATCATCACTACCATTTTTAACTTCTTACCATCAAATACATCATAGCCCCGACTCTTGTAAACTTGACCCTCACTCTCCCTCTTAAATGACTCTGTAACAACTACTTCGTTCATAGGTAGAAACCAGCTTGCCATGTCCTGCGCAGCCTCCAAATAACCGCCAGGGTTTCCTCTCAAGTCCAAAATAAGTTTATCATTACCACTCTCCCAAAATTCTCTAATAGCATTTCTAAATAAATTTGGAGAGATGGCAGAAAAAGTATACAAATGAATTATATAAACACCTTTTTTTACCTCTGTATCAACAGTTGGAAGACTGATATAGTCCCGCACAATGTTAAATGTTAGAGGTTCTTTTTCCCCCTCTCTGCCAACGATAATTTTAACCGAAGTGCCTCTCTTACCCCGAATGAGTTTGACTGCTGCTTCAGTAGAAAGCTTGTCAGTAATAGTATCATCAATCTTTAGAATCTTATCTCCTGACTTGATTCCTGCTCTATATGCCGGAGTATCCTTAACCGGAGAAATTACTGTTAACATTCCATCCTTGATGTCAATTTGCATACCAACACCCTCGATTTGACCACTTATCTCCTCACTAAATGCCTTAGCTTCTGTGGGTGGAAAAAATGTTGTGTATGGGTCCCTCATTGAGGCAACCATACCCTCTATCGCACCATAAACTCTATCTTGACCGGTTACTACAACTTTTTCTGTCGTAGTTGGATTGGTGTCAATATAATTTTCATCTAATATTTGCCATGCCTTCCAGAAGGGCTCAAGATCAGCATTAGCTATAGTACTAGTCGCGTTCGAAATAGTGTTTGAAACCCGATCTGCCTGATATTGATTTGACTGACCTATTTCGTAGCCTACAAAGAAAATAACTATTAAAGCTACGATGTTTACCGCGAGTGATCCCTTATTTTTTATTAAATCATCCATCGAGTTCTAATTTTCGCATTTAAATGTTTTTTTTACAAGAATGTGATTAAAATTAATCCATACTAACCAACATGAGAGTTTTCTAAACTGATAAATCAAGATATACTTCAACTATGATAAGTATACATAGGCGTTTGATTCAGCAGAAGTAGCTCCAAAAAATACATGGATATATATCTTCATAACACATTCACGGGCAAGAAGGAAAAATTTACTCCACTTAAATCGAGTGCTGTTTCCATGTATAACTGCGGACCTACTGTGTACAACTACGCTCATATTGGCAATCTAAGAAGTTATGTATTTGCAGATACTTTGAGAAGAATGTTTGAATTTAATAACTTCACGGTTACCCAAGTTGTAAACGTTACCGATATAGGTCATCTCGCATCCGATGCGGATGATGGGGAGGATAAAATGACCAAAGCGTTAAAAAGAGAAGAAAAACCACTTACTTTAGATGCCATGCGGGAAATTGCAGATTTTTATTTTAGTGAATTTAAGAAAGACCTCCAGGATCTAAATATTGAGTTGCCATATAAATTCCCTTTTGCATCAGATCATATAAAGGAAGATATAGAATTAATTGAGAAATTAATTAAGTCAGAATACACA